>NZ_CASDOV010000002.1:0-114044 GCF_949282165.1 uncultured Helicobacter sp.
TAATCTCAAAAAAGCAGGAGAGAATCCTAGCATAAACTCCCCCACAAGAGAACTCATCAATAAGATCACAAGTGAGGTCAATGAGGCACAAGATGAGATGATAGAGGGCTTGGAGAGAGAGGGGCATAAGCAAATCCTGCGCGCGGAGCTAGCCACCACACTAGAGCCACTTATAGGCAAGGATATTGTGAATGCAAACGATGGACGCATAGCACAAATCTCTAAGAAAAACATCGCTAAAATGGGAGTGATGCAGCTATACAAAAGAGTGTGAATAATGGATTTAGCCCAGAGCAACATTTTGAAGCCTCTAAACAGGTGGATTCTCTTTTTGAAAAAGCAACATTTAAACAAAGTTCACAAGATACCAAAAGCACAAATCCAAATGTATGGATACATCGCTACTCCGCGCAAATAGACAAAGATACAAGCGCACTCATAACACTAAAAGAAAGCATAGATAAAGACACTACGAGGATTTACACGCTGGAGTTAGAAAGTTTGGCTAAGCCTAATGCTACCCAATGGGGGGATAGCAACTTAGCCAAAGAGTCTAAAGATTTTGATACTAGCCCAAATTCTAGTATGTCTTTAGACACTAGCGCAGATTCTACCACAACTCTACAAAAACCACAAGCAAGGAGTGATAATGAACTTATTCCAAATAATATTTTCAATCACATTGGGAGCAACCATCGCGGTGATGGGCTACCAAACTACGATACAACAATTCCAAGCACAGCTAGAGCTAACCAAAGAGGAGAATATACAACTAAAACACGAGATAGAGATACTCCAAATGCTGATACAAGCTCTCAAGGAGAGAGACAAACCACAGGACAAATAGAGGACATACCTTTTAGGGATTCTAAAGGCAAAGAGCACACACTGACCAAAGAGACACAAGCGCAGTGGCTAAAGACTTTTGAGCTAGAGAATCTGGAGCAAAGCTATATCCCAAAACATAGCGAGGAGATAAGGCAAGCACTAGGTGGTAAGGAAATACGACTACAAAAAGGAAGCTTGCTAAAGCTCGTTTCACAAGGTAGGGAGGAATTTATACCGCAGATTAAAGCAGTGCTAGATGAGCCTGAAGCAATTTTGCGCGATAGTGATAACTCATTTTTGTTTGTCAAGCACTTGAAAGATGAGGATTATTTTGTCAATGTAAGCGTGGATAAGGGCGAGTATGCAGTAAGTATCTCAAATGGGATAAAAGAGGCGTTTTATTTTTACAAACCATTTTTAGATTCTAAAGGCGTTTTAAATCTTGTTAGTGTGCAGATACCAAAGAGCAATAGACTACAATACAAAACAAGTTACATCGCAAGCAAACAAAGAATGATGAAAATACTAACGGAATATGAGTTGGTGTATGATGATTTTACATAGCGTATCAAGACCGCTTCAGCAAAGGGCTGGATTTACAGCACTTACATTGCGTATCTTACAGCTCCAAGCCTTGATACTTAGGGTGTATTATAACCACAGATTCATAGGAATTTTTGCAATGCTAAGAAATAATTTACACAAAAGCACCTATAATACAAGAAGTTTTCTAAAGGGGTATTGTGTGTCCGAGATTTTGAGAGAAAAACGATATTTTAGAGGATTTATTGCTTGCCAAAGCAAATGAGGATTATGAAACAAAATACCTAAAGGTTTTGCATAGCACAGAGCGATCGTTTTGGAATATGATATGCTCCTAGCCGACGCGCTTAACTCTATAAGCGGGGAAAGATTGGATTCTAGATTTAAATGTAACCTAATCCTATAGTTTCTAAAGCCATTTCAGAATCTACTTCCAAAGAATCCAATCAAGATTCATAAAACAAAATCATAAAATCTCAAGCGTTTTACAAAATCCCATTCAATAGATTCAGAATCTACGCAACTTACAGAATCCCCCAACACCAAAATCCCAATAAGACTTTGCCCAGCTCAAGTAATGGGCACGCAAGCACAAGGCCCAAGCGCAATTGCAAAATTGCGCCGTTTCTGCAGAGCAAAAACCAAATCAAAATGCTTTTAAGATTCTAAACTCACTCTTTCATCGTAACAGAATCAATAAAAGCCGCTACAAAAAGCAATCCAAGCAACACAAAAAAGCCAAAGATAAGCCCAATCACATAATACACTACAAAACAATCAAGCCAATTCCTAGCAAAGGTCAATCGGCTACGCTACACAAAGGAAACCCGATTAGAAAAACAATCCCAAAAAGATATGTATAAAAATTACTCAAGCTTTTCACCATAGCACATCCCTTGCGTTTTATCCAACACCACTGCCTTTTTAAGCCTCTTTGCGCTTTGCCTCTTTGAGAGCATCACACATACCCAAATACGCCGAACTCATAATCTCCCACACAAACTCCAAACCAATGCCAACAACAGCAATACCATAAAACAAAGTCAAAGAAAGCACAGCACAAATAGACAAACCTAGCAGCCACACGCCGCCCACATAGGCAAAGAGTTCATTATATCCGCCAAATATCGCTAGTCCCAAAGCCACAACCGTAGCAATCCCACCACCGATACCAAACACCTTCCAAAATACCTTTAACGCCCTCGTATAAGATTCTAGTATCCTATCTGCAAGAAACATCACGCCACCTCTTACCTTCGTTATGTTTTGTCTTCTTTGTATCGCTCATACTCCTCATCACTGACAAATTCTACAAAAATACTAAAAATCCCTTGCACAATCTTACAAGGCACATAAGATAGCAAAAACATAGGCAAACAAAGATAAAATAAAGCGACTACCAAAACGGCAGATAGGGCGACTAGCGCACCACCCATAGCCACATACTCTGCTAAAGATTCAAGTGAGGGGAAAAAGAAAGCTAGCACAATCAGCACAGGCATAATGCCAAAAAATCCTAACACAAGCAATGCCCCTAGTCCCACAAAAAAGTCTTTGATAGATTCTAGGTGCGAAAGTCGTATCTTTATCATTTTGCCTCTTTGTATAATTATAAATCGCAAGCCACCCTTGCGTTTTATAAAGCCTATAATGCCTCATTAATAACACAAACACAAGGATATTTTATGCAAACCGAATTAAGTCTGAGGATAAAGCCCGAGCAAGATTCTGTGAGTGATACTTGAGCATTTTGCGCTTTGCTCTCACCCCGCCTACTTCTATCCAAATGATACAATCGTGAGCAAAACGAGGCAAGCTCCTCATTTATTTAGCAACTCCGTATTTGACAAGCTAAATTCAGAATCTAGCCACTGCCTATACCTTCCTAATCCACAAAGATATACCGGCATAATGCTTTGCCATAGGCAGATTTTTGGCCACTTCCTCGTTATAGAGTTGCCCTAAATAGTTGTTAAAAAACACAATTTCAAAAGCAGTATTGTATGCCAAAAAGCTTCTAACCAAATACACCTCATTCCAGCCTCTTTTTTCTCTAAGCCAAGGTATTGGATTTTCAAACGGATAACCTATATCGTGAAAATGCACATACACACCACTACGCAACCGCGGCAAAATCTCAAACACGATTTTATTCACATCAGAGTTGATTTTAGACACATGTGAGGAATCCACAAAAAGAATATCGTTTTGGCCTAACACATCAAAAACATCTAGCGGGACTTCTTGGAGTCTTTTTTCGTATAGATTCAGTGTTGAAAAATCTTGAGGTTTTAGGAGGGATTTTAATCTATCTGGATAGGGCTCTATATGGGTAATATTTACCCCCCCCCCCCCCGATCTACAAAAAATCTCTCATTCACATCATGCATAAGTGCCGAGGAATACCCACTGCCAATTTCTACAATATTTTTTGGCTCAAGATAGCGCATAAAGCTATACAAAACAATCCCATCTCCATACCCAAAGAATCCATTATCTAGCCGATAGCGCAGCCCCTGCTCACCCTTTGGCGTAAAAGGCATCTGCTCATAAAATTTAGAAAATGCACGCAAAAGCCCAAGCTGCTTTTGTGTATTTAGCTCAATACCTTTTAGCATATTTGGATCGTAATTAAGATTTGCTATTCTCTCTTGCACATCCAGATTATTAGCAATAGGTGAATAATAATGCCCACTAGGCACAAAATCAACCTGACCAAATATCTGCTGCATCTTTCGGTATGGCTTACGCACCAAGGCGTAATAAGGCTTCCTAAATATGTTTCTCATTTTCCATTCTAGCAAGGCTATTTTTTGTTTTGTGCTCAACGACACGGCAACTCCTTTCATTGGCTGATTTCAAAAGCCGCCAATTATCTCACAAGTAAGCTAAAGCAAATCTTGATTTTTACGGCATAGGATAGTAAAATAACATTTTTATACTAACATTTTGCATTACTATCACAAAAAAGGATTATAGAAGATGTTTGAAGAATCGATTTTTTTTCTCTGTCAAAAGCTCGTGTTTATCACAAAAAATCACTTTAAACAGATGATTGCGACGCAATTTGGCTTTAGCGATGGCAGGGAGGTTGGCATACTCTTCATCGCGATGGACACGCAGCTCTCGCAGACAGAGATTGCTAACATTATGGAAATCGACAAAAACACCACGCGCTTTTTGATAGACAGCTTAGAATCTAAAGGCTTGCTAGAGCGGCGCAAAAACCCCACTAATCGCAAAGAAAACCTCATCATCATCACAGAAGAGGGCAAAAAACAAGCCAAAACGATCTTTGCTGCGACACTCCAATGCGAGCGAAGTCTCCTAAACGCACTTAGCGATGAGGAGTTCGCCACCTTGCACAAACTCCTTGTGAAGCTTTACCAATCTAGCAGCAAAATCTGCCACTGCTCCCACGACTAGGATTCCCACACCGCCTTTTGACACAACGACACTGCAGAATCTTAGATTTTAGAATCTAAGACTATCCCAACATTACTTCAAAAAATTCTTCACATCTCCAGAATACTTCATTTGCGCAATGGGCTTGGTATCGATAAGCTCGGCGATTTCATTCATATCTAGCCTACATTCCTCCAAATCCTGCATATAGCTTAGGTGCATATCCGCGCTTAGCACCCCATTTAGCGCGCTTATTTGCTTGAGCGATTGTATATCTGCTCCCGTATCGGGGGCTTCTATGGTAGCGATGATGACGCCCTTAGCCTTATCCTCTAGCGCGACTTCGCTATACTCTATCGCGCCAATCTCCTCTAGCAGCTTCTCCCAATCCTCGCGCTTAGCGCGCACGATTATGCTTGAAATATTCATAACACTCCTTGTAAAGAAAATACATAAATCTTGCTATCATCACAGCTCACAAGCACGCTTGTTTTGTAAAACACAATGCTATTGACAACGCCAGAAATCCCCTCAAGTGTGGCGATGGGCTTCTTGTCTTTGGCACGCAGGATTCGCACAGAGCCATTTTCATCGCTCATATAGCCGATATATTCACCTCTCTCATCTATCCCCGCTGCATAGATGAGAAACTCCGACTTCACCATCGCAGCATCCACAAGCCTACTGCCATTTTGCAGTGTATAGATGCTAAGCCGCTTATCCTGCCCCGCCCCCACGAGCCTATCGCCTCCAAAGCTGATAGTAAAGACTTTATCCTTATTGATACTATCATACTGCCCCACAAGCGCGCCACTCTTAGAATCTAGCGCATACACCACGCCAGATTCACCACTTGTGTAGAGGATAGAATCTCGCGAGTTATACGCCATATCGCTAAAGCTCGCTTGGGTGATTTGAGTCTGATACACCACGCGTCGCTCCTGTGTGCTAAAAAGCAAAATCTCATGACTCATCAACGCCACAAGCACTTGGGTTTGGCTCACCCACAAAGCCTTGGCGATACTCATATTTTCTAATAGCACCTCGAGATTCTCATCTTTGCACACATACAGATTGCGGCTTCCGTTTGCTCCTGTAGCGATAATGAGGATTTCCCCGCGCGCGTTGGTATCGGTATTAAACACCTTTGGGCGAAACGATGAGCCAAACAAATCCTCATAGCTAGGCAGCTCTATGCGCCGCACCAGTCGCAGTTTAAGATTCACATCGCCTGCAAGCGCATAGATTTGCACTTCGCCCTGTGAAGTGGAAACATAGAGATTTTCGCCCTTTTGCCGCATAGAGGTAACCTCGGCGTGTGTATCAAGCACCTGTGAGGGCAGCACACCTGCATACGCACTCGCGCACGCCACCCACACAGCTACACAAAGCCCAAATAGCCTCACGATTATTTCACCCCTTGGTTGAGCACCTCAAGCAAGTTGGATTGGTGCTTTTGGGACTGATCACTAAACTCGGGGCTAAAGGTGTTTTCTACAAGCGGTTTTGTCTGTGCTTGTGGCACGTGGCATTGCGTGCAGTTATAGCGCGCATCCGCTATGCTGCTTGCCGCCTTTTTCATCGTGCGCAAATCATAGATATGCGATGCTGGCACCGGCGTCGCACCCACGCCTTCAGCCACTTCCCTATCGTGGCAGCTAAGGCACATATTATCCTGCTGCGTGATAGGGAGCATACCCTCTATATCGTGGGGGATAAGCGGCGGGGCATTCTCAAAAGATCGCTCTATTTTCTCGCTCTCGCCCGCTGCCTTGGTAGTAAATGTATAATCCACAAGCTTCACGCTCTCGCCCTCAAGCGGCGCACTGCGCAATCCTAGCTGCGTCTCATCGACGCCCTGCATCTTTGCGCTCTCTACTTGTCTCTCCTCCTTACTATCGCCACAACCCACAAGTAGCACGCCCATTCCCAAAGCCACTATCACGGCTTTCCACACTAATGAAGTTCTCATCTTTTCTCTCCTTTTTGATAATGTAATAGACTAAAGCTTAGTGCGTCATCATCGCACACTTCGATACAACGACCGCACTTGATGCACGCCATATCCGCCACGCTCGCACTATGTTTGCCCACCATATGCAGGACTTGATTCTCGGGGCAGATTCTCACGCACTCCATACATTTGGTGCAATTTTGCACATTGTGCGCAACCTTTAGCATAGCTTTTGCACCAATAAGGCTATATGTCGCTCCTAGCGGGCATAAATGCCCACAAAACCCATTTTTGAGCACAAACAAATCGAGCAAAAACACGCACAAGATTCCAAAAAATCCCGCACCCATACCAAACACAACGCCACGATGCAACATAGAAATAGGGCTGATAGCCTCCCACGCCAACACGCCAAAGACAAATGAAAGCAAAAGGCTCAAAAATAGCACACCAAACTTCGTCCTGCGTGAGATGGCTAAAAAGCGCACATTTTGGATTCCAAGTTTCCTGCGCAAGAAGTTTGCCAAATCGCTCACCATATTGATAGGGCAGACAAACGCACAATACCCACGCCCCAAAAACACGCCATACACCACGACTACCACGAGCACACCAAGTAGCAAATCCATACTCATCGCCCCGCCAGCGAGGAAAATCTGCAAAAATGCCAGCGGATCGCTCATAGGGATAGATTCTAAAACCTTAGAACCGCTCAAATCGCCCTCTAGAATCTTAAAGGGCAAAACCTCGTGTTTGCTTTGTGCGATAGCGAGGTTTCTCTCCCCGCTAGTGAGCGAGCTGATATCGCCCTGTGCTACAAAATACCTCGTGCCATCGATAAAGACAAAAGAGCAATTTGCCACAAAAAACAACGCCAAGATTCCAATCTGTGTGAATCGGCGCAGGAGCAAAAATCTGTGTTTTCTTAACCACATCATAGCTCTCCATTGAGATATTCTAAGCTCTGCTTTTTATCTCCCTGCAGCTTGCGTATGGGGGCAGATTCTAGTCGCTGCTCATCGCGCTCTTCCCAGCCTTTGATATAGTTTGTCCCCATTTTGCCTAGGAGAGAATCTCTAGGCAGCACTCTAATGGAGGCGAGCTCTGTCACACAAGCCTTTTCGCATTTGCCACACCCAGTGCAGACATCATTTGCCACCATAGGCAATATCATAGAGTGCTTGCCGGTGCGCTCGTTAGACTTGTATTCTAGATAAATCGCCCTATCTATCAAAGGACAAGCGCGATAGCACGCATCACACTGAATCCCCGCATACGCGATACAATTGAGTGTATCCACCACCGCCACGCCCATACGCGCTTTTGTGATATCTAGCGCGCCCTCTGTGCTCACGAGATTCTCATCAAGTGCGTCAGTAGGGCAGGCAGTAACGCAGGGTATATCCTCACACATAAAGCACGGAATCTCACGCGGCACAAACACCGGCAAGCCCTTCAATCCATCTTGTGTAAGCCTAAGCGTGTAGTATGGGCACGCCTCCACGCAAAGCCCACATTTAATGCAGGTATTGACAAAATTCTCGCGCGCTCCCGGAGGATAGAGCCATAGGGGATTGGATTTGGCTTCTAGGACATACGCGCCCCATACCAATCCACCCACAGCCGCAAGCCCCATAGCCTGCAGGATAGAGCCGATTGCCTTTCTGCGTTGCAAATCCATAGGATTATGCCTTATACACCTTCACGGCGCATTTTTTAAAATCCGTCTGTTTAGAGAGCGGACAAGTCGCATCAAGGCATACTTTATTGATATAGACATTTTCATCAAACCAAGGCACATACACCAAGCCCTTTGGCGGGCGGTTTCTGCCATTGATATCCACGCGCGCCTTTACCTTGCCCCTGCGAGATTCTACCCATATGTGATCCCCGGCTTTAAAGCCCTGCTCTTTCGCATCAGATTCATTCATATAGCACAGTGCTTCTGGCACAGCGCGGAATAGCTCTGGCACCCTCATCGTCATCGTCCCGCTATGCCAATGCTCCAAAACCCTGCCAGTTGAGAGCCACAAAGGATAGTCAGAATCTGGCATCTCGCAGGGATCCATATACGGACGGAAGAAAATCTTTGCCCTATTTTTGATGGGCTTTTTCTCGCTGCCGGGCTTACTCAAATCGCCTTGCAAAAGCGCGGCTTCTTTATTGCCATAGAAGGCAAATTCTTTGCCCTCGCCGTATTTGCGTGCATAAGGATCGTATTTGGCATTAAACCTCCATTGTGTCTCCTTACCATCGACTACGGGCCAACGCAATCCACGCACTTTGTGATACACATCAAACTCCGCCAAATCGTGTCCGTGTCCAAGCCCAAAAAGTCGGTATTCTTCCCACAAATACTTTTGCACAAAGAATCCATAGCCCTCAAAGGCTTTATCATCGCTGCCCACGACTTTACGCGTATCGCCAAAGACTTCGGAGTTTAGCTGATCTTTTAGCATTGCATCTTTGGTGCTAAATTTCTTAGCCCTTTCATTAGCAAAGAGCACCTCAAAGAGCGTAGAATCTTCGCTATAGCCAAATGCCTTAGATTCAGCTAGCACACTCTTTAGCCCCAACGCCTCATAGTCCTTGCCCCACACTTCTTTGAGCGTGAATCGTTTGGCAAACTCTAGCACCTGCCAAGTATCGCTCATCGCGTTGCCCTGCGGGAGGACTTGCTGCTTCCAATGCTGCGTGCGTCGCTCGGCGTTGCCATACGCACCCCATTTTTCATAAATCATCGCAGAGGGCAGGATCAAATCCGCGACTTTAGCACTAATCCCCGGATAGCTATCACTCACCACGATGAAGTTATCAAGCTCCCTAGCGGCTTTTACCCAATGGTTAGCGTTTGCAGTGTTTTGCCACGGGTTATTAACCTGCACCCACACCCATTTCACCTTTTGATCCTCTAGTGCGCGCATAATGTCCAGATACGCATAGCCGGGCTTGCCATTGAGTGTGCCGGCGGGGAGATTCCATATCTTTTCAGAGATCTCTCGGTGCTTTGGATTTGCCACCACCATATCCGCGGGCAATCTGTGGCAAAATGTCCCCACCTCACGCGCTGTCCCACACGCACTAGGCTGCCCTGTGAGTGAAAACGCGCCATTGCCGGGCTTAGCCTGCTTGCCAAGGAGCATATGCACCATATAGCTTTGCTCATTGACCCAAGTGCCCCTTTGGTGTTGGTTAAAGCCCATCGTCCAAAAACTCACAACCTTGCGATCTTTTTGTGTGTAGTAATCAGCGAGTTGTTGAAGTTTAGCCTTAAAAGAATCGAGGCTTTCGGACTCATCGCCCTTAGCAAGTGTCGCGACAAAATCAAGCGTGTAGGGTTCTAGGGCTTTTTTAAAGTCCTCAAAACCAATCTCCCAATGCGCATCGGCTTCCTTTGCCCTGTCGTTAGTGAGTGTATCGCCGGCTTTTAAGCCCAAATATTGCAGCGTGATGCCCTCATTCTCGCTGAGCACTTTGCTCACTTGCTTTGCCACAATCTCTCTTTCTTGAGGTGCGAAGCTCTTGTGCTCGGGATTATCGCGCATACCATAGCCGATATTGACATATCCGGTGCTAAAGGTGCAGTAGTTTTTGACAAAGTCTTTGTCGATAGATTCTGGCTTGTTATACACGATCTCGCGCGCGATGAAGTTCCAAATCGCCAAATCGGTTTGGGGTTTAAAAATAATCTCGATATCCGCGATATCTGAAGTCCTGTTGGTAAAGGTTGAGAGATTGACAATCCTTACTTTGTTGGAGTTGGAGAGCTTCCTATCGGTTACGCGACTCCACAAAATCGGGTGCATCTCCGCCATATTCGCGCCCCAAGTAACAATCGTATCGGTGAGCTCAATATCATCATAGCAGCCCGCTGGCTCATCGACACCAAAGGTTTGCATAAAGCCCACCACCGCACTCGCCATACAATGCCGCGCGTTAGGATCGATGTTGTTTGAGCGAAAGCCAGCTTTCATAAGCTTGGCTGAGGCATAGCCCTCTTGGATCGTGTATTGCCCACTGCCCAAAATCGCCACGCCCGTTGGTCCTATCTCCTCATAGGCTTTTTTGAACTGCTTTTCCATCTCATCAAAAGCCCGTTTCCAACTCACAGGAGCAAACTTCCCTTTCTTATCAAATTCACCCTTTGCATTTACGCGCAAAAGCGGCTGCGTGAGGCGATCCTGCCCATACATAATCTTTGCACAAAAATATCCCTTAATGCAGTTGATACCACGATTTACGGGTGCTTCTGGATCGCCCTTGACAGCGACTATCTGCCCATCTTTGGTGGCGACCATTATCCCGCACCCCGTCCCACAGAATCTACACACGCTCTTATCCCATTTCCAAGACTTTTGGGCAGTGTTGGATTCTGCTAGGAGTGTGCTTGGCACGCCTAGTCCCGCAGCTGAAGCAGCTGAGGCAATGGCTGCACTTTTTATAAAACTCCGACGACTTACATTTGTTTGCATATTTCCTCCTTACAGAATGTCTAATTTCAAAGTTTATGTAATAATCCAAACAAAAGGCATTTGAAGAAAATCGCTTGTGCTCCCACCTCCTTTTTCTTTAGATAAACTGCGGATTTCCTAAGGCAGATTCTGCACAGAATCTAAACCTAAGCCATTACGCGACAGAAAATGTGGATTTTTCGCAGTTTTCTTAAAGTTTTATAAAACGAAAAATTATAACACAAAGCCGCACAGATGGAATCTATATCAATTCTTATATATAAATTTTTTATAAAACTTTCAGCTTTAAAGCTTAGAGATTCATTAACTTAAGTTAATTTTCAGAATAAAATTCTTATAATGCGTGCTCTTAAAACAATTCAAGTCAGCAAGGATTCTCTATGGAACTCACAAAAATAGCAACACAAGAGGACATCAATCGTCAGTGGATTGTGCTTGATGCTAAAGATCAAGTATTTGGTCGTCTCATCACGCAGGCAGCCACTCTATTGCGCGGCAAACACAAGCCCTGCTTTACGCCAAACATCGATTGTGGCGATTTTGTCGTCATCATCAATGCCACCGAGGTGAAATTCACCGGTATGAAACTCAAAGACAAAGAATACTTCACGCACTCTGGCTACTTTGGCAGCACCAAGAGCAAGACGCTTGAGGAAATGCTCCAAAAATCGCCCGAGAAGCTCTTCCACCTCGCGGTGCGTGGTATGCTCCCTAAGACAAAGCTCGGCAGAGCAATGCTCAAAAAACTCAAAGTCTATCGCGGTAACGAGCACCCCCACAGCGCGCAAATAAGCAAATCAACCCAAGCAGCTAAAGGAAAATAATATGGCAAAAGTATATGCAACAGGAAAAAGAAAAACAGCAGTCGCAAAAGTATGGCTACAAAGCGGTAGTGGCAAACTCACTATCAATGGACAAAGCCTTAATGACTGGCTTGGCGGACACGAAGCCATCAAGATGAAGGTAATGCAGCCCCTTATCCTAACCAAGCAAGAAAAATCTGTGGATATCATCGCTCGCACGCTTGGTGGCGGGTATTCTGCACAGGCTGAAGCCCTAAGACACGGCATATCAAAAGCACTCAATAGCTACGATATCGCATTCCGTGCGATACTCAAGCCAAAGGGCTTGCTCACACGAGATTCAAGAGTAGTGGAGCGCAAAAAATATGGTAAGAAAAAGGCTCGCCGCTCACCACAATTCTCAAAACGCTAAGATTGTGGGCTATGGGGCTCTTTGGATTTATCCCAAAATGCCCCATGGTGGTGCTCCTCTCACGAACTCGCTAGCTAGGTGTATTGCTAGGCAAAGAGTGGTGTTTGTGGGATAGGAGGCTTAAGATTCACAAAGGAGTTAGTATGCTAAAAGAAGCGCAATACATTTGGAAAGACGGCAAGCTCGTGCCGTGGGCGGAGGCTACCACACATATTTTGACTCACACTCTGCATTATGGCAACGCCGTGTTTGAAGGCACGAGGGCGTATATGACGCCTGAAGGTTTGGCGATTTTTCGCTTGCAAGATCACACAAAGCGACTGCTCAACTCGGCAAAAATCGTGTGTATCAAAAGCCCCTACACGCAAACAGAGCTCGAAAATGCCCAAATCGAGCTTTTGCGCGCCAACAAAGACGACTACAAAGCCAATGTGTATATCAGACCGCTCATCTATCTAGGCTATGGTGTGATGGGGCTCTATCACGCGAACGCGCCTGTGAATGTCGCCATTGCCGCGTGGGAGTGGGGCGCGTATCTGGGCGATGATGCGCTCAAATATGGTATCAAAGTCAAAACGAGCTCCTTTGTGCGCAACTGCGCCAAATCCCATATGGGCAAGGCAAAATCCGCGGGCGGCTACCTCAACTCCCAAATGGCAAAATACGAAGCCATAAGCGCGGGTTGTGAAGAAGCCCTACTCCTTGATGATAATGGCTTTATCGCGGAGGGAAGTGGCGAGTGCTTTTTTATCGTGCGCGATGGCGTGCTCATCACCCCGCCACACGACAACAGCTTAGAATCCATCACACAAGCCACCGTGGTAGAGCTCGCCAAAGATCTCGGTATCCCGCTAGAGCAGCGCAGAATCTCGCGCGATGAGGTGTATATCGCCGATGAAGCGTTTTTCACCGGGACAGCCGCAGAGATCACGCCGGTGCGCGAGCTAGATTGGCGCGTGATTGGCGAGGGCAAAGCCGGAGCTATCACTAAGAGATTGCAAGAAGAGTTTTTTGCCATCGTGCAGGGCAAAAACCAAAAATACAGGAAATATCTCACACTTATTTAAAGGACTGCTATGCCAATAGATCTCAATGAACATCTCAAAAACAAGCGCGCACAGATGAATAGCGACAATAAGTCATCAGAGCCAAAGCGCGACAATAATAACAAACCGCCTTTTGGTGGTGGCAGCAACTTTGATGGCTTTAATAACCTCAACAACTTCGTGCCTAGTGGCAAAAAGCTCACGATTTTGCTCATTCTCATCGCTATTGTTTTGATCCTTGTCATCCAACGCCCCTTTGTGATCATCAACTCCGGTGAAGTGGGGATTAAGGCTACTACGGGTAAATACGAGCCCACGCCATTGCAGCCCGGACTGCACTTTTTTATCCCATTTTTTCAAGAAGTGATTGTGGTGGATACGCGTGTGCGCACGATAAACTTCTCTCGTAGCGAAGATATGGGGGCGATAGCCAAAAACCAAGGGATATTTAGAAACGATGCGATCAATGTGCTAGATTCTCGCGGACTCACGGTGATGATTGAGCTCACGGTGCAATACCAACTAAACGATACCAACGCCCCGCTCACAATCTCTGTTTATGGATTGTCGTGGGAGCAAAAAATCATCAATCCCGTGGTGCGTGATGTCGTGCGCAGTGTCGTGGGGCGTTATCCCGCCGAGGAGCTGCCCACCAAGCGCGATGATATAGCCAAAGAAATAGCTCTCAATATGGAAAATGAAGTCAAGCGGTTTAAAAACGATCCCGTGATACTCACCTCCGTGCAGCTGCGCGAGATCGTGCTACCTGAAAAGATAAAAGCCCAAATCGAGCAAGTCCAAGTCGCAAGGCAAGAAGCCGAGCGCGTGCGCTATGAAGTCGATAGAGCCAAGCAAGAAGCCGAAAAAGTCGCTGCGCTTGCTAAGGGGGAGGCGGACGCAAATCGTGTCAAGGCTCAAGGTGTGGCAGACGCGATAACCATCGAAGCCAAAGCCCAATCCCAAGCCAACAAACTCATCGCCGATAGTCTTAGCCAACGCCTGCTAGACTTGCGCCAAATCGAGGTGCAGGGCAAGTTTAATGAAGCACTCAAAGAAAATAACAACGCCCAGATTTTCCTCGCTCCGGGCGGCTCTGTGCCAAACATCTGGGTAGATTCTAAAAGCAAGCGACAAAGCACCGTGAGCGCGCAATAGATGAACCCACACCCCACAGAATCTACGCAATCCACACACGAGGCAAGCACCGCGCACGCTCTCGCATCGGATTCACTCGCGCAATGCCTTGGTGCTATTGATTGGGAGAAATCCCCTCTAATCCCCACCATCGCCCAAAGCATAGAGGACAACTCCGTGCTAATGCTCGCCTACAGCAGCAAAGAATCTCTGCGCTTAAGTATGCAAAGCAAGCTCGCGCACTACTTCTCGCGCTCCAAACAGCGCATTTGGCAAAAGGGCGAGCAGAGCGGACATCTCCAACATATAGAATCTATCAAGCTAGATTGCGATGGCGACACCCTGCTCTTTATGGTGCGTCAAGTGGGCGTGGCGTGCCACACGGGGGCAAAAAGCTGCTTCTTTACAACCCTAGATTCTATAGAATCTACCAACAATTCTCACGCCACTTCCACGCCACTTATTGATACCACCAAGCTCTATGGCATTGTGGATTCTCTCTATCATACGATTATGCACAAACGCTCTAGCGATCCGCAGAGCTCTTATACCGCGTCTTTGTATGCTAAGGGTATCAATACCATTTGCAAAAAAATCATCGAGGAAGCTGGGGAGCTGACTTTCGCGCTCAAAGACGGCAGGAGTGAGGACATCATCTATGAATGTAGCGATCTCGTGTATCACGCACTTGTTGGGCTTGGGCTCTATGGCATAAGCCCCGATAGAATCCGCCAAGAGCTCCAAAGGCGGGAGGGTGTAAGCGGGATAGAGGAGAAAAACTCCCGCCAAGGCTAGATTATGCAAGATATCATAGTCCTTATCCAAAACTTTTTTGACACTTTCGCCTTTTATGAAATCGCCATTATGAGTATGCTCTTTGTAGTGTTTATTTTATTTTTTATGCTCGGGCTGCTGCTGCGAGGGCGTAGGTTTTCTTCTAAATTTTTCTTTTTTCTTAGTATCGTGCTTTTTATTAGCGCGCCTTTTATCCTGCAGTTTTGTATGCAGCAGCTCCTCTATAAGAGCGATATTGAGGTATTGCAGAGCAAACGCCTCGAATACACCAACGCATTTTTTGTGCAAGCAAATGTAACAAACATAGGCTTTGCGCCATTTAGCCTGTGTGAGGTGAGTGTAGATATCCTGCACGATGGGTTTTTAAAGCCCCTTAGCGGTATTTATCCCAAACGCCATTACAAGCAGATTATCCCCCTAGCCCTTTCGCCCGGACAAAGTCAAGAGTTTCAGCTCATCTTTGACAACTTCACTCCCACGCTGCCCTTTGACTACACCCTCCACATCGACTGCCATAGTAGCAATGGGCTAAACAAGCTCCTCCAATCCTACCAACACACGCCCTCTCATCAAGCCACAGAATCTAGCGCGCCTCACGCAGACGCTCAAGCACTGCCATAACGCGCAAGGTGTGCGCCCGATACTCCGCCTCGCCCCATAGCAGAGACTGCACATCTTTGTGAATCTCTAAGCGGGATTGCGTGCCGTTGTGCGTATTTTGGTGTGCCGCCTCGCCCAAACCACCCAAGCCATCCGCATTGCCCGCCTTATCTGTCTTATCCACGCTACTATCGGCGTTTTGCACGCTCTGGGCATTTTTCACGCTCCTAGATTCTGTATTCTCACGCATTTTTGTGCGCACCAATCGCACAAAGGTTTTGATACTCCTATCAAGTGCAAGCTCTTTAGTGATCTCTGGCGTTTGCACCTCGCCTAGGCGGTATTTAATCATCATTTGGTGCAGGGTAGGGGTTTGGAGGTTTTGCTCTAGCACTACGCCGCTTGTGTAGATTCTGAGTTTATCAGAGCGCGTCTCATCATAGATGGCAGTCTGCCTACTCCCACCAATGGTAATCTCACGCACCTTAATAGGCGAGAGCCACGAGACATTAATCATCACGATAACATTATTTGTAAGCTCTAAGCTTAGCACGGCAAAGGCGTCGTTGGGGTAGTTGAGGTATTTTTGCCTAAAGACACTCACACGCCTCACATCAAGCCCTATGAGATAATCAATAATACTCAAATCATGGATCGCTAGATCCCACACCACATCAGTAGCACTCTGAAACAACCCTAGATTGATACGCCGCGCGGTAATGGAGACGATATTGCCAAAATCAGCGATATGGGCTTTGAGATACTCCACCGCAGGCGCGTGCAAAAAGATATGATCGCAATAGAGCACGACATTATGCCTATCCGCTAGCTCATAGAGTATTTGTGAATGCGCATAGCTCATACACAGGGGCTTTTCGACAAAGAGATGCTTTCTAGATTCTATAGCCTTTTTGGCGAGGGCAAAATGCGTGTGTGGCGGCGTGATGATACACACGCACTCGATATTCTCATCGCCCAAAAACTCTTCAAAATCCTCATAAATGCGCAAATGTGGGAATGCTCCCAAAGCCTCCTTAGCGCGCGTAGATTCTATCTCACACAGCGCATAGAGCTCCGCGCACTCAAGAGATTCTATCGTGCGCGCCACATTCACACCCCAATACCCATACCCCACGACTCCACATCGCAACATCGCTAGCCTTTGTCTTAAATTGTCGCGCTATTGTAGCCAAACCACCGAGATTCTGCCAAGAATCTCCACAAAACCCCCACGCAAGCCTGTATTTTTTGACATTTTAAGGAAGAGTTAAAAATCTTTTGGCTAAAAACACTACTTTATACTTTCAAGGAGGCATAATGGCGTTAATGATAAATGATGAGTGTATTGCTTGCGATGCGTGCAGGGAGGAATGCCCAAATGAAGCAATCGACGCAGATGATCCATTTTATATCATAGATCCCGATCGTTGCACCGAGTGCATAGGGTATTATGATGAGCCAAATTGTATCCCGGTATGCCCCGTAGATGCGATAATCCCAGATCCTGACAATATAGAAAACATCGAAGAACTCCGTTACAAATCCGAGCAGCTCAAAAGGTCGGAGTGATGGCAAAGGTTACCAGCGTCATTGACATTGGTTCTAACTCCGCGCGGATGGCGATATTCCGCAAAACAAGCCGTTTTGGCTTTTACCTAATCCACGAGATAAAATCCAAAGTGCGTATCTCTGAAGGCTGCTATGAAAATGGCGGTATGCTCCAAGAAGCCCCTATGCAGCGCGCATTAGGCGCAATCAAAGAATTTTTAGACATAGCCAAAAGCTACAAAACCACCAAGCTCTTTTGTGTGGCGACTTCTGCCATTAGAGACGCGCCAAATGCTAGAGACTTCCTTGCACGCGTAAAAAAAGAATGCAAGCTTAGTATCAAAGTCATAGACGGACAAAAAGAAGCCTTTTATGGTGGCGTGGCGTGCGCTAATCTCTTACACAAAAAAGATGGTATCACAATTGATATCGGCGGGGGTAGCACGGAATGCGCCTTTATCCAAGGGGGCAAAATCACCGATCTTATCTCGCTTAATGTCGGCACGATTCGCATAAAAGAATTGTTTTTTGACAAGCGCAACGATATTGAGGGTGCGAGAGCCTACATCAAGCAAGAGCTTGCCAAAATCCCCGCGCATTACCACCACGAAAGAGTATTTGGCATAGGCGGGACGATTAGGGCGGTGGCAAAAATGCTCATCAAACACACAGAGTATCCGCTCAATAGAATCCACGGCTATGAGTTTAACCCCAAAGAGCACAAAAAGCTTTTTGACAAAATCACCACTTCCCCCCTCCACAAGCTCCAAAACCTCCCTATCCCGCAAGATAGGCTCGATACCATCACAAGCGGCGTGCTGATTTTTGCGAGCTTCCTAGAGCATTTGGGTGCAAAGGAAGTCATCACAAGCGGTGTGGGCGTGCGCGAGGGCGTGTTTTTGGCAGATTTGTTGCGCAATCAGCACTACCAATTCCCCAGCGGATTTAATCCCTCTGTGGCAAGCCTCCAAGAGCGATTTTGCCTGCAAAAAAAATACGCAAATGCGCTCAAATCCCTAGCCCTAGAGCTTTTTGACACGCTTGCGCCCTGCCATAAATGCGATGAGAATCTGCGCTATGTGCTTGGCATTGCCGCCTACCTTAGCCCCATTGGCACGACTTTGAACTTCTATCAGAGCAATCTGCACGGCGCGTATATCCTGCTTAATGGGCTAGAGTATGGATTCTCACACGCGCACAGAGAGCTCATCGCCCTACTTATCGAGTATAGTGACAAAAAAATCCCAAAGCTCGCCCCAATTTTAGAATCCCATATGCCTCCGCTGCCACAGATTCAGTGGCTTAGCTTTATCCTAGGGCTAGCCCAATGCCTCCTAAAAGCCCGCGATTTGCGCCAAAAAATCACTCTAGAATGCGAGCGTATGGGCGAGGACATCTACCTGCACATCCACTCCACACACCCCCTCTACCTCGCTAGAGAATACCTCCCACGCCTCCAAAAGCCCACCCCTAGGCTCTTTGTTGAGATTCACTAAAGGGCGCGAAAATGGGAGCAACTCTGCGCGTGGGCATTATCCGCCTTTCAGCCTTGGGGGATTGTATCGTGAGCGCGGCGTTTTTGGCGGATTTTGTGCAAGAACTCAAGCGAGCTTATACAATCCACCTCACTTGGTTTGTGGATTCACGATTTAGCGATATTTTGGCGCACTCGCCCTGCATAGATTCTCTAGAAGTCATCACGCTCAAACGCCAATCCCTAGCCCAAAAATTCCAACTTGCAAAGAGGCTTGCCAAACTCCCTGCTTTTGACATACTCATCGATATGCAAGGACTTATCAAATCCGCACTTATTGGCGCATTTTTGCGCAAACGCCACTTTGTGGGCTTTGGTTTTAGTTCTGCCAAAGAACCTTTAAGCGCGCTTTTTTACACCCATCGCGTCCAAATCGCCTATGAAGAAAATATCCTAAAGCGCAACGCGCTCTTGCTCCACAAGGCAAAAGAAATTTTGCACATCGCTAAAGATTCACAGCCCTCACTCCCTGATATGCTCTCACACAAGGCTCTATCCTTTGCCCACACGCCACACGCCCTCGCCCCTATCGCCCCCAAACTCCAATCTCGCCCCTATATCCTGTGCGTTTTAGAATCTTCCCTGCCCTCTAAGACTTATAATCCCACGCTTTTTGCTAAAGCCCTCGCGCTAATCTGCGAGCATTTGCGCAGCGCACAGATTTTGCTCCTCACTCATACAGATACCCACAAAGCCACCCAAATCCTACAATCCCCCGCCCTCGCGCCCCTTAGAGATTCACACACCATCACGCCACTTAGCAACCTCAGCCTAGATAGCATAAAAGCCCTCATAGCGCAAATGGATCTCATCATCGGCGGGGATACGGGTATCACGCACCTAGCGTGGGCATTGGGGCGAGATTCACTCACGCTCTATGGCAACACCCCGGCACAGCGATTTAAACTCCTAGGAGAGTCCAACCTCACGCTAAGCGGTAGCGACAAGCCCACCTATGACAAAAATGACTTTTCGATAAACAACATCGCGCCTAGTGAGATTGCCAAATGCGCCCTCACATTGCTTAGCCAAAAACACAAGGAGATTGTATGCTAAAGCCCGCGATTTTGCTCCTAGAGATTGCTAGCGGAGTGCTTGGGCGGTATCTAGCCACAATCCCGCATAGATTCTTTGTGTGGCATATACGCGCGCTTGGTTGGCTTTTTCACACACTCGATAAACGCCGATACGCCGATGCGTATGCAAACCTTGAGTTTGTCTATGGGGAGAGCCTCACACACGCCCAAAGGCACGCCATTATCCGCCGCTGCTATGACAATTTTGCCTTTGTGCTGCTAGAGAGCATTCGCGTGGTGTATCTTAATCCCCACAAATACGCTGCGCGCTTTAGATTCACAAACGAGCATTTCATCACAGAATCTATCGCCAAAGACGGCGGGGCGGTGCTCATCTCCGCGCATTTTGGGTATTGGGAAGCGATGGCGACGATCCTCCCTCCGCGTTATCGTATGTGCCAAATGGCGTCTCTTGGGCGACTGACACAATTTGAATCTATCAATCATATGATTATCAAGCGGCGCGAGAGCAATGGCGTGCGTATGATAGACAAAAAGGGGGCGTTTAAGCACCTGCTCAAAATGTATGCCCAAAAAAACGCGCTTGTGGGGATTTTAGTCGATCAAAATATCGGGCTAAATGAGGGGGTGGAAGTGGAGTTTTTTGGCAAACGCGCCACGCATACCACCATCGCTTCTGTGCTCTCGCGCCGCTTTGGTGTGGCGATCGTGCCCGTGTTTATTGATTTTAACGACGATTATTCTCGCTATGAGGTGCGTTTTTTTGAACCAATCAGAGCGCAAAACACTGCCGATATGGCTAAAGACATCTTACAAGCCACGCAAGCCCAAGCGCGCATTACGCAAAAAGCGATAGAATCTAGCCCAAGTAGCTGGTTTTGGTTTCACAAACGCTTTAAGGTGTTTTATCCACAAATCTATCAAAAGAAAGACGATGGGCAGATTTAAGATTCTTAAATCCACGCCGACTTTGCGCCTAGTCCTTAGCGGAGAGTGGCTCTATAGTGCGCCAAAGAGGGATTTGCGTGCTTTGCGCGCGGCTTTGCGCAATGCTAGAGAGGTAGAGATCGATTTTAGCGCGCAGCCTGTTGTGGATTTTGCCTTTTGCGCGTTTTTACTCTCACTCCTTGAGGGCAAATCCTACACTTTTCTCAATCCCAATTCCCACATACAAGAGATTTTTGCCACTCTAGAGCGATATCCGCCAAACCTCCCTGCACAATCCCACAAGCCCTCGGCTCTCTTTACATTTTTTAGCAATATCGGGCTATGGGTGGCAGATTTTTTCCAAAATATGCTAGATTTTTTGCATTTTTTTGGTATGAGCTTGTATTACCTCGGGCTTAGCGTGCTCCACCCACGGCGCTTTAAAATCGCCTCGATTTTTTATCACATCTCAGAATCTGGGCTAAAATCCCTGCCTGTGGTGCTCACCACAAGCTTTATCGTAAGCTATGCCATAGCCCTGCAGGGCGTGATACAACTAGACAAAATGGGCGTGCCCATTATGAGTGTGGAGATCGTAGCAAAGCTCTGCCTGCGCGAGCTGGGACCCTTTGTGCTAGCACTTGTTATCGCGGGGCGTTCAGCATCTAGCTTCAGCGCGCAAATTGGCGTGATGAATCTCAATGAAGAAAATGACGCGCTAAAAACAATGGGCTTTAGCGTGATAGATTTTCTCGTTACCCCTAGGATCTTAGCCCTCATCATCACGATGCCCCTGCTTGTGTTTCTCTCAGATGTGGTGAGCCTGCTTGCAGGAATGCTCGCTACTAATGTGCAAGCAGGGATAAGCTTCACGCAGTATTGGGAGAGATTCTATGAATATGTCGCCATCACGCATTTTTGGGTGGGCATAGTCAAGGCACCGTTTTTTGGACTAGCTATCGGGCTTGTGGGGTGCTTTAGAGGGCTAAAGGTGCAGGGCGATACAGAATCTCTAGGCAGGCAAACCACGCTAAGTGTCGTCAATGCCATTTTTTGGATTATCGTCATCAATGCGATATTTTCATTTTTTACCACGACTTTGGGGATTTAAATGGCAGAGATTATCAAAGTCAGCCATCTCACTACCCAATACACGCAGGGCGTAATAATCCACGATGATATTAGCTTTAGTATCCAAAAGCGCGAGATTTTTGGGATATTAGGCGGAAGCGGGAGTGGCAAATCCACGCTTTTGCGCAATATGATCTACCTCCAAAAGCCCGTGAGCGGAGAGATACACATATTTGGGCGCAATATCTGGGAGCTAGAAGATTCTAAGCGGCATTTGGTGCTAGATAAATGCAGCGTGATGTTTCAATTTGGCGCGCTTTTTAGCTCTATGAGCGTGCTTGATAATGTCGGTATGCCGCTTGTGCAGCGCGGGAGCCTGCCCCAAAAATGTATCGATGAGCTCGCCGCATTTTGGTGTGAGCGCGTGGGGCTGCCCGCACAAAGCGTGTATAAATACCCATACGCCCTAAGTGGCGGTATGAAAAAGCGCGTAGCCCTAGCGCGCGCACTCATCACAAGTCCAGATATTTTGTTCCTCGATGAGCCCACAAGCGGGCTTGATCCCAAAAGCGCGCAAAACTTCGATACGCTTATCTTAGAACTCAAAGAAATGCTAAATATCACTATTGTGATGGTAACCCACGATTTGGATTCTATAAAAGATAGCGTGGATAGGTTTATCCTGCTAGAGAATAAACAAATCGCCTTTTGCGGGAGTTTAGAGGAGCTAAGAGCTCGTGGTGTGCGCACGGAGATTTTTTCGGGCAATCGCGGGGAGAGGATACTAGGGTAGATTCTATAAATGCTTAGAATCTAAATCTATGGAGCTAGATTCTCTCTTTGCTCCATTATGAGCCTAGTATGCCCCACAAAGTCGCCGCTAGATTATTGCTTGATACCAAGGAGCGTTTCTATCATTCTATCAATAGTCGTGATGACTTTGGCATTTGCCGCGTAGCCTCCTTGGAATTTTATGAGATTCACCATCTCTTCATCCACACTTACTTGTGAGATGGACAAATGCTCCTTTTTCACAGCTGAAAGCACAGAATCTTTAGTCTCTTTGGTGCGCTGGGTTTGCTCTGTTTGCGTCGCCACGCGCCCGGTTAGGAATTGAAAAAACTCCGGAATGCGCATTTTTTTGCTATCAAATTTACTTGTATAAAAATCCACCTCATCGTATTGGAGCTGCTGCATCATATTTGCCACATCAAAGTTTCCATTTATGGGCGCAAGCCACGGGCGTATCAGCGTAGAATCCCGCACATACTCGCGGTTTAGCTCGATATCTTTGGCACTATTGCCATCAAAAAACCGATTGAGCCCAAGCGCCCCGGTGAAATTCGTGCCATTGTCTTTAATCGAGACATACAAGCCCTTTGCGGGATCTCTAGCCTGTATCACAAATTCTCTAGCCACATCGTCATAATACGCGCGAAAATAATCATCGACATCATTAAGTGAGTTGTTGTCTTTGTTGTCATCGGTGTTGGCATTAATGGCATTAACAACATCATAGATGGTGGTGATTCTATCGATATGGATAGTTTTGCGCACCATCTCATCGCCCGTGGTGTTATACACGATGATATCAAAGCTCCCTTCTTTGAGATTGTAGTTAGAATCTAGCAGCGCGTATTTGCCCCAAATATCAAGCTTATCGCTTTTTATCACATTTGTCGCACTCTGGGCGTATATCGCGTTTGTCGCCTCGATAAAGCCCTTAGCAAAAATATCAAGCTGATTGATATAATCCTGAATCTTGCCCACCGGCGTGCCATCTATACCGCTACTATAAAGCCCAATAAGCGATCCCGCCTTGCCCTGTGTGATTTTCTCAGTGATCTCTATGCGCTTGAAGTCATCGCCCTGAAAATACACGCGCGAGAGGTTGTTGGCGTTATTGTCCTTTTCTAAGATGATGGGGTGATACATCGAGCCATCAACGATATTAAAGCCCCTGCCGATATTGAGCACATACTCATCGTCAAAATCCGCGCGCTGAGGGTAGGTAGAATAATCGCTCTTTAGGTGGTTTTTGAACACATTTGCACCGATGAGCGATTGGAGGTTAAACTCCAGCTCATCGCGCCTATCGCGCAACTCATTAGCCTGCTTGAGCTCTAAGCCATCTTCCATTTCTTTGAGCTTTTTGTTTATCTCGGCGATTTCTTTGGCGGCGAGATTGACTTCTTTTACCACCACTTCTAGCTCATCGCTCGCCTTGCGCTGCAGGATTTCAAGCCGCCTGCGCGTCTCTTGGATATTGTTAGTTAGCGTCTTGGTATCTTTGGCGAGGTTTTGTTTTTGAGCAGGATCGCTAGAGTTTTTAGCGAGATCCTTCCACGCGTCAAAATACCGCTCTAAGTCGTTATAAATCCCCACGCCATCAACCTCTGGGAAAAACGCACTCGCCTCACGCAAATAAGTAAAATGCGTATCATAAAACTGCGATTCTTCATTGGCACGCCTGTATCGTGAGAACACAAACTCATCGTGTGCGCGGGCAATCGTCTCGACACTCACGCCTCGCCCTAGGTTGTAGTCTTGGAAATAAATGGGCTTTTCTGGGCGCACGACGACTTTTTGGCGACTATAAAACTCATCGCTTGCGTTTGAGATATTATTGCCCGTCACATCTACCATTACCTGATGGGCTTGCAAACCGCTATATGAGGTGCTAAGAGAGGAGAGAATACCGCCCATTATGCCCCCTAGACTTGAATCTGCACGAGGTGGCTTTTTGCCCTGCTGGTGTTGGTGTATCCGCTATCCTCACAAGGGATAAGCCTGCGCAAAAGCGAGTCGTAAAACTCGCTCACAGCAAACACGCTCTTTGCATACGCGCTATTGAGAGTTTTTAGCTCCTGAAGTGCTTGGCGCAAATCCCCTAGCCCCTTGTCAATCGCTGGTTCAAGCTGCAGAATCTCGGCAAGGGGTTTGTTGTCATAGGATTGGATAAGCTTTTGCATCTCTTGTTCCATAAGAGATTTTTTTTGTTCAAAAGATTTGATGAGAGAGTTTTTTTGTGGATTGCGAGCAAATATCGCTTCGTTGTTGGCGACTTGGATATCTGCTATGTCTTGGTTGGTAAGATCTATGAGGCTACGCACATCAGCGATAGCACCATCTAAATACTGCTGCAACATCTGCACTCCCTAATCCCCGCCCATTGGGTTTAGGGCGAGTGTTTTTAGAGATTAAGCAAATCTGATGCCATTTTCCTAGAAGTTTTGTCCATATCGAGAGCATAAGTGCCTTTGGCGATTCTTTCTTTGATATCACTCACTTTATCAAACGCCACTTCTTTGCTCTCCTCGCTACCCTGTGCGCGCACATCGCTCGCGCCTTTTAGGTTGCGATTACTCCCTAGAGAGTTGGTGGCTGCGATAGAAGAATTCACACCTGTAATCATATGTTCCTATCCTTGTTTTCTTTTTATTGTAACACAAAATCGACGAAAGCCCAATGCTTTTTAAGCCTCAATTTGTGTAGCGATTGAGCTCCTTTTTGAAATCCTCAATGGTGGTTGTGCTGCCCTGTGCGCCCTCAAAAAGCGGCGTTTTAGAATCTTTATAAGCAAAAATCGCCAAAAGCACCATCACATACAAAAATAAGAAAAAAGCAATGCTAGGAATAAGCCAATTTTTTGTCGTGATATCCATTGAAATCCTTTAGATTCTATACATCTAGCCACTGCATAATAGCGTGCTTTAGTCCCTCAATCTCCACCACCTCACTATGCACCACGGGCTTTTTGAAAACCTCGGCGATATGCGGGCTAAGCCTCCGCGCAGAATCCAAAGACAAAACAAACCTAATCGCCTCTTCATCTCCAAGCCCAGCCCTAGCACCTAGCGCCTCTGCCGTGGTGGGTGCGAATTTACTCCACTCCGCGGTGGAGCAGAGCACAAACTGCTCGCCCTTGTGGGATTGCGCAAACTCCTCGTATGCCTTTATCCCGCACGCTGTGTGAGGATCTAGCAAGTAGCCCTTAGCAAAGGATTTGGCGATGAGCTCCTTGCACTCTCTATCCTCACAAAAGCTCGCCGCAAAATACCCCTGCAACGCCTCCAACTCCACAGAATCTAGCGCATACACTCCCTCATCTTGGAGTGAGCGCATACATTCTCTCGTGCGCTGCGCACCAAAAAGCTCAAACAATACCCGTTCCACATTAGAGCTTTTAATAATATCCATCGCGGGCGAGGAAGTTTTACGCAGCTGTCTGTGGCGTATATCATACACGCCGGTGGTGATAAAGTCATAGAGGATATTATTGGCATTTGAAGCACTGATGAGCTTACCTAGTGGCACGCCCATCTTTTTGGCATAAAACCCGCCTAAGATATTGCCAAAATTCCCGCTAGGCACGATGAGGTGAAGAGGCTGCATACGCGTGAGTGCGCCCTCTTTGCACAGCTTGCAATACGCCCAAATGTGATAGATTATCTGAAACGCCACGCGTCCGATATTGACAGAATTTGCCACTGAGAGCGCGACGCCTTTGACTTGCAAAAATCCCAAAAACTCTGAATCTCGTAGCAAGGATTTGAGCATTTGCTGCGCGTCATCGAAATTCCCCTTAATCCCAAGCACCTTGAGATTTGGAGAATCTTGCGTCACCATCTGCAATCTTTGGACATCCGAAGTGCCATCTTTTGGGTAAATGCACACGACTTTGATACTACAATCCTGCCCCAAGTTCTCCCTAGCAAAGCTCTCCAAAGTCGCTGGTCCCGTATCGCCGCTAGTGGCTACAAGTATGAGATACTCCCTGCCCTGTGCTAAGCCCTGCACGATACGCCCAAAGGGCTGCAGTGCCATATCTTTAAACGCGCGCGTGGGTCCGTGATA
This sequence comes from uncultured Helicobacter sp., assembly GCF_949282165.1. Lineage (NCBI taxonomy): Bacteria > Pseudomonadati > Campylobacterota > Epsilonproteobacteria > Campylobacterales > Helicobacteraceae > Helicobacter > uncultured Helicobacter sp. The sequence goes on from NZ_CASDOV010000002.1 coordinate 26,967, forward strand.
GAGCTCTAGGATAGAGAGATTCTCATCATAGCGCGCTAGTTGAGCAGGTGCGCTAGATTCATCAAAGCCCTCATAAGTCTGCAGCGCAAAGTCCAAAAGCCCCTCATCAAGCCCCAATCCCAAAAGCCCAAACACGCGTTTGCAAAGCTCTGTGTAGCTTAGATTCTCAAACTCTTCTAGCATTTGCGGTGTGAAGCGCGGCAGGGTAGGAAATGTATAAAGTCCCCCAAAACTCGCGCTTGGGTGCAATACCGCATCAGCAAAGCACACATCCTCTCTCTCGCCCTTGCCCCGCGTCTGTATCATCTCTATCATAGTGTTCCTTTGTTTGATAGCTTGTGGTTAATCTAAATGTATTACCTTTTTGCCTCACAATTTTAACACAAAGGATTTGAAAATGAAGGCGAAAATATGGCGTTCTTTTGTCGTGGGGTTGGTAGCGGTGGCGATGCTCACACTTAGTGCGTGCAGCGAGGCTAAAAAAGAGCAGGGCACACAGAGCGGTGCGCTAGATTCTATCAAGCAGCGCGGTGAGCTCATCGTGGGCGTGTTTGGCGATAAGCCGCCCTTTGGCTATGTCGATGCTAATGGTGCAAATATGGGCTTTGATATCGTGATAGCTAAACAAATCGCCAAAGACTTGCTAGGCGATGAAAACAAGATAAAATTTGTGCTCGTGGAGGCGGCTAATCGCGTGGAGTTTTTGCGCGCAAACAAAGTCGATATCATTATGGCAAACTTCACCAAAACGCCGCAGCGAGAGGAAGTCGTGGATTTTGCCAAGCCTTATATGAAAGTCTCGCTAGGCGTGGCGAGCAAAGATGGCACGATAAGCGATGTCGCGCAGCTTGAGGGCAAGACACTCATCGTCAATAAAGGCACGACTGCGGATTTTTACTTCACCCAAAACCACCCAAATATCAAGCTGCTTAAATTCGAGCAAAACACCGAGACTTTTGCTGCGCTCAAAGACGGCAGGGGGGACGCGCTCGCACACGATAATACCTTGCTCTTTGCGTGGGTAAAGGACAATCCCGAGTTTGGCGTGGGGATTAAGGAGCTGGGCGAGCGAGATGTCATCGCACCGGCGGTAAAAAAGGGCAATGCCGAGCTTTTGGAGTGGCTAAATAGCGAGATTGATACGCTTGTGCAGCAGAAGTTTCTCACACAAGCCTATGAGCAGACGCTTGCGCCTGTGTATGGGGAGGATGTGAGGGCAGTGGATGTAGTGTTTGAGTGATTCAAAGAAATTCGGCTTGCACGCAATCTTTAAATGAGTGCAGCGGCTCGGCTTAGTCACTACCGCTTAGGTAGCTCCTTGCGCCTCGCCTTGCACAACATTTAAATCTTACGCGCAATCCTAGAATTTCTAGCAAGCCGAGCAACGCAAATTTAGAATCTAAACAAAACTTAGATTCTAAATTTAAGACTTCAGATTCACAATCTAACCTCGTAGAATCTACTCGCACAGAATCCACACAAGATTCACAAAAGCAAAATACAAAATCTCAAACTTTTACAGAATCCAACTCCACAGATTCTAAGACATTTACAGAATCCACAATGTCAAAAACCTCGTGCGTGGCAAGCGTTGGGGAAAAGGGAAGTTGCTCTCTCCTAGCACCAAAATAATGCTAAAATCCCGCTATGAAAAAGATGTTTTTTGCAGCCCTAGAGGACATACTCCAAAGCACGAGTTTTACGCAGATAAGTGAGAAGTTCTCGCATTTGTATGAGGATTTTCAATGCGCTTATCTAGACTTCGCTCCGCACACCCCTGCGCGCCCCACACACGAGCTCCAAAGTCTCTCTATAATGCGCGACAACCTCGCCCCCGCACTCAAAATCCGCCGCCCAAATCACGCCAAATCCAAAACTGCCATAGCAAAGATCCTGCACTCAGTAGCGCATATAGAATCTAGCGCGATTGTGCTAGCCCTCGATGCGTGCTATCGCTTTAGGGATATGCCTAGGGAGTTTTATGCGGATTGGCTCAGCGTGGCGGATGAGGAGATAAGGCATTTTGGGCTACTAGAGGGGCTTTTGGCGGAGCTAGATTCTGCGTATGGGGCATTCCCCGTGCATAACACGCTCTTTGCGGCGATGGAGGCGACGCAAAATAGCCTAGAGTGGCGTATGGGTGTGGTGCATAGGGGGCTAGAGGCAAAGGGACTAGATGCCAACCCTTTCGTGCTAGAAAAGCTCCTGCAAACCCCGCTTGCGCTAAAGCCAAAGATCAAAGAGGTGTTTGGGATAATCCTGCGCGATGAGGTGGGGCACGTGCAAAAGGGCGATAAATGGTGGCGCTATGCCCGCAAGGATTTGTCTAGCCCCAAGCCCTTTGTCGCGCTGTGTGAGCAGTTTGGGGAGTTTAGCCTCGCGGGGAGGGTTTTGAACACTAGGGCGAGGCTGGAGGCGGGGTTTAGTGAGGGGGAGATGGGGGAGTTGGAGGCGTTTTATAGCCGTCGTGGATTATAAAAATTTAGCTTGCACCCGACAAAAACTCCACAAGCACCACCGCTAATGACTAATTTTATTATTTGCAGTGGCAAGCTTATAGAATCCACACCAAGCTAAGAGGCAAAGCCTTGATGAGATTCTCTAAAGTGGTAGATTCTCAAATCTATTGTTTTAGAATCTATAAATGTGAGGGTTTGTGAATCTATAGAATCTAAGTCTTTCTTAGATTCTAAACTTCTGAATCTAGAAGTGAATCTTTTAGTAGATTTTAAATTTGTCTTAGATTCTGTGTGTGGCTTGCTTGAGCATTTTAGAATTTACTAAAGAACCTATGGCTTTGCGTGCAAGCCAAATTTCCTTTGTCACGGAAAGCTAAATGCCACTAATACAGAATCTAAAACCCAAAAAGGAGGCAGTAATGGAACTACTTAGCGTATTTGCCATAGGCTTTATAGGAGCACTCACCCCCGGTCCTGATATTTTGTTTGTCCTGCGCACGAGTTTGTGCAATGGTGCTAGAGCGGCTTTTAGCGCGTTTTTGGGGATTGCGAGCGGGTGGGCGATATTCCTTGGCGCGCTGTATCTCGGGCTAGGGCTCGTGCTGGGCAGTGCGGAGGTGCAGAGTGCGCTAATGCTATGCGGGGGCGTGTATCTCGCCTATCTCGCCTATGCGCTCCTCACTAGCCAAGCACCCGTGCTCCCACAGACTTCCTCCCACACACGCGCCCTAGATGCTTCTCGCCCCCGCGCTCTGCTAGGGTTCTATCTCAAGGCACTAGGGATCAACCTCTCTAATCCCAAGGCGATTTTGTTCTTTGGCACGATCATCGTGCCCTTTATGGAGGTGGATTTGGGTGCGCGGATTGGCGTGCTTTTTTGCGCGCTTAGCCTGCCGTTTTTGGGCGTGATCGCGCTTGGCGGTGCGATTGGTGGCTACCTCACGCCCAAAGTCTTTGTATGGATTGATAGAATCTGTGGCGTGGTGTTTGCGGGCTTTAGCGCGTATCTGCTCTATACGAGTTTGGGGGCGTGGTGGGCGGTATTTGGGGGTTAGATTCTCTTTTGTTTTGGCTTTTAAACTTCCTATAAAGGGGGGCTATAATGGAGCGGTTTTTTGTCCTAGCAAGACATAATTTTTCACAAGGAGCAAAGATGAAAATATCGCTTATCGCTAGTCACCTACTTTTGGGCGCGAGCTTGGGAGCAGCAGCCCTGCACGCCGCAGATTCTCAAACCCCGCCACAAACCACCCAGCCACCCTCACCGCTAATTATCAATCATTATGACATATCGCTTCGCACGGAAGCTCGCATTGATGAGAATAATTACTTTTCGTATGTAGTAGATGAGGCTAAAAAGCCCACAGGCGAGTGGGTACTAGAAGCCAATGGGGAGACATATGTGGAATTCAAAGTCGATCCCTCAAATATCTTTGATATCGGCAATGGGCATCATATCAAACATTTGTATGCCAATGTGCAGGATTATATCTCCATTAAAGATTTCTTTGGACCCACACCAAACCCTTTGCGCTACAACACTTGGGGCTTTGATATCACTGGAGATGTATCTGTGGGCAGTGGATTAAGAGAAATCCCAAACCAAGGCGGAAGTGGAACCACCACAGAGCAGACTATGGGCGCACTCTCTGTCTCTCAAGCCTCAAGCATCACTGGCAATCTCGCAATCCATGGAGAAACTCCTATCGCTAGTGCTCAAGACTTTCCACTCTTAACAATCCAAAATGCTGGTGTAAATAACTACTACAATGGCTATCTCAAGGTAAATGGGCATTTCCAGCTAGAAAATGCCGGATTAGCATTGATAAACTCGGGCAGTCGCGACTCGCTCCTAGATATCAGCGGTAGAGCACTCATTACAGATTCACTCATCGGCGTGGGCGTGAATGATCTCAGTAAGGCAAATCTCACAAACCACACGATCCTCACAGCCAATCAGGGCGTGTATGTGGGCAGATGGGAGGATACCAATGGCAATAAACTCGTAGATGCCAATGAAGTCGTTAGTACAAATGATAGGACAGAAATCAGAGGCGCGCTCAATGTCGATCTCATCGACTTGCTCCAAGAGAGCCAAGTATTTAAAGATAAAAATCTCGATCTCTATCGCGGGGCGTTTTTTGGCTCTGCGGATTTGGAGAATCTCACGAGCTATGAGTATGAGATCGTGGGCAATGAGCTGCTTATAAGCGGCGGGCTAGATGCCTCTAAGCTCACAGCGAGCAGTATGCTAGATCTCGAGATCGCCATACGCGAGAGTCTCGTGAGTGGCGCAGATTCTAATGACTACACGGGCTTGCTAGGATACCTACAAACAGACTTGAAAAACGACACAACCTCCTATCTAGGAATCTTCACCGATGAGGCTAAAAAGCAGGAATTTGAGAGTTTCCTTGCCAATGCGATTGCTGGATTAAGACACAAATAAAAGAGTTAGAGGACAAAAAGAAACAGATTGGCACCGGTGGTGGCGAGAGCAATGCCGATACCAACCAAGGCTGGCTAGATGTCGCACTAGGCAATACCCACACCACAGAGGACAAAACCTACCTAGCGGGCGTGCTTGACAAAATAACCGCGCAAGATTCAGTGATAAATGAGGACTTTGTCTCGCTTAAAGTCGAAACCAAAAAACTTAGCGATATTATGACAAGTATCAATGCCACAGGCGATACACAAGCCGCCAAAGAGGACGCCAAAAAGACTTTTGAAGTGATTTTGGGCTCAAGCAAGGGCGAGTATGTCAGCCAAAGCATCGCGCAGATGACTGATACTACATTTTTCCGCGATCTCACCACTGCACTAAATACCGGCAATCGCGCGCAAAATGACGCGATCCTAACAAGTCTCATAGGCTCCTCCACAGATGCGGCTATCGGTATGGGTGCTATCACAAACGCAGGGTTTTTCAAGGATATGCAATCCACAGCGCACGCTAGCACCAACACCACGAGTGAGCAGAGCTCCGCTAACGCCACGATGAACATCGCTAATGATATGGCAATTGGCGGCAGGATCGCCAAAGCCAACAACCCGTATGAAAAGCAAATGCGCTTTGCGCGTATGCTAAAAAATAGCCTATTTGCCGCAGCGGGCAGCTCCGATGCACGCTATGACTACTACGGCAATGCCACCTATGACAACAGCCTATGGGCAAATGTCTTTGGCGGGGCAAATATCATAGGCGACAATAGCGGCGGACTCTATGGTGTGAGCGTGGGCTATGATAGGGACTTTGCCGATAAGGTATTGCTAGGTGTGTATGCCACCTACGCAAACTCCACGATAAACGATACCAACCTCACCCAAGGCAGCCACAACTACCAAATCGGGCTCTATACCTCCTATCGCTTCGTGCCCAAATGGGAGCTAAACGCGAAAGTCTATGGGCAGTTTGCCGACACGACACAAAGCATCAGTCTCGCAGGCACGGGCGCAAACTCGGAATTTATGCGCACATTTGTGGGGGCAAACCTCAATGTGGGCAGGGTGTTTGACATCTCTAGCGTGTTTTTGAAGCCATTTGTGGGGCTAAACTACTACTACAGCTCCACGCCCGCACAGACACAAACAGGCTCTTTGGCGCAAAACATCTCAGCCTACGCAAACAACGCGATGAGCGTGGAAGTGGGGCTAGAGACGCGCAAATACTTTTCAGAGAGCTCCTATCTCTTTGTGATCCCAAAAATCGAGCAATATGTGCTAAATAGCGGTGGGGACTACATAGCGAGCTTTGTAGGATCGAGCACCGCCTTTAGCATCGCAAGTGCGGATGTGAGCAAAACCTATGGGCGGCTCATCATCGGGGGCAATATCGCGTTTGGAGATTCCTTTAGTATGACTGTGGGTGTGGGGGCTAAGCAGCTCTTTGCCGGGCAGGTGGATAACAAGAGTGAAACATACCTAAGCGGGAATCTAGGGGTGAAGTGGAAGTTCTAGCATTGCTTGGGCAATTCTCTGATAGAGCATTTGGTATTTTGTTTTGCCATATTTGCAACAGCAAGCCAAGCGCAGAATCTTGAGGTAGATTCAGAATCTAAGCTCAACAACTTAGATTCAAACTTAGAATCTAACCTTAGATTCTAAAACCGCTACAAAGTCCATTCCCACAGAATCTAACTAAGATTCACAAAAGCATTACAGAATCTAGCTCGACAGAGCAAGCGTTAGGAAAAGGGAGTTTGCTCTCCGTGAGCAAGGAGGATTTGCCAAAGGCAAATTGCATCAAATAAATGATAGACTTGCACTAAAACAATCCCAAAACAAAGGACAACCTATGCAATGCAAAATCTGCCAAAGCCCCGTGCAAAAAGCCTTTGAAGCGACGATACTAGAGCGATACCTCGAGCCCTTTTATAAATGTGAGCGTTGTGGATTTTTGTCAGCTAGCGAGGTGCATTGGCTCTCTCAAGCCTACACAAACGCCATCAACGCCTCGGACACGGGCATAGTCGCTCGCAATCTCCATCTCTACAAAATCGTGAGTGTGATCGCCTGCGCACTCTTTGGCTTTTCTAAGAGCGTAATTGGGGGGGGGGGCGAGGACACGCCTAGATTCTAACCCGGATTCTAACCCCGATTCTAATGCCACAGATTCTAGCTCCACATCGCAGGGCGCGCATTCTCGCGATACACACTCTCACAGCACACATTCCCCCTTGCTCGTGGATTTTGGCGGTGGCACGGGGCTGCTTGTGCGCTTGCTGCGCGATGCGGGGATTGAGGCATTGTGGCAAGATGAGTATTGTGAAAACCTCTTCGCACGCGGCTTTGAGTGGGATCATCACGCCAAGCCAACGCTCCTAAGCAGCTTTGAAGTCTTTGAGCACCTCCCAAACCCGATGGAGCAAATCTCTGCTATGCTGACACTATGTCCCAATCTCCTCTTTTCCACAGAGCTACTTCCCTGCCCTATCCCGCCACACCAAGGCAAAGAGGCGTGGTGGTATTATGGCTTTGCGCACGGGCAGCACATTAGCTTTTATGCCAGAGAGACGCTAGAATACATAGCGAGACAACAAGGCGTGTTTTTAGTCTCACACAATGGATTGCATCTCTTTAGCCAGCGCAAGATAAGCCCTTTTGTGTTTGCCACGCTCGTGCGCCTCGCTCACAGGGGCGCGTTTTGGATTCTCAAACGCCTCTTAGGGAGCAAAACCCTAAGCGATCATCAGCTCCTCTCCCCGTCCTCACGCCCCGCCCCTAATTAACCAACTTTGACTACAATACCCCAAAAACCATTGGGAGGCACCTCTATGGAGTTTAAGGGCAAAAACAATCCATCATTAGCAAATCCAATCTACGCGCCGGATTTGGCAAATATGGAGTTTGATATCATCGATATACGCGATGAGAGCGATTATAGCTACGCACATATAAAAGATTCTAAGCATTTTAACAACGCCCAAGATGTCTATAACTACGCCCAAAAGCACAAGGACAAAAATATCCTGCTTGTGTGCTATAGCGGGCATACCGCGAGCGTGCTGGGGACTCATCTCATAGAAGCAGGGTGTGAAAATATCTATTATTTTGACGATTATTTCACGCATTTTGAGCTCTTAGGTATGCTGGGCTAGTTTTAGATTCAAAGCTTAGAATCTAGATTCTAAAATTTGGCTTGCCGGGCATTCTAGGATTTACTAAAGAAACTGCGGCTACACCTTGTTTTGAGATGAGATGCGGGAGCGAAGCGACCAAATCCCAGAGGGTAAATGCCTAAATATTATTTTAGAAAGGAGAACCTATGGTTCTTTCCACATTTTTACAAGCCATCGCGACTATTGCGAGTATGCTGCTTAATCTCTACATTTGGATTCTCATCATCGCCACATTGCTTAGCTGGGTGCGCCCCGATCCTTATAATCCCATCGTGCAGGTGCTCTATCGCCTAAGCGAGCCGGTTTTTGCCAAAGTGCGTGCGCTTATCCCCACCAACATAGGCGGGCTGGATCTCGCCCCGCTGATTGTGATTGTGGCATTAAAATTCATCGATCTCACATTTATCAGAATCCTCGAGAACTTCGCACAAGGTATGCGATGAGCAGACAATTTGCGCTTTTGCGCACTCTTTTGTGTGCTCTTTTGTGCGTGCTTGGGACACAAGCACTCGCCAAAAACATCGATATAGCCTTTTTAGAATCTAAGCCCAAAGGTTTGGCGCGGGATTTTTATATCTGGCGATTTTTGAGTGAAGAGAGCACCTCCCTGCAAGACGCGCTCAAAGCCTATGAGCTCATCCATAGAAAAACCCCAAAACTCAAAGCCCTCCTAGAAAAAAAGGGAATGCCCAACGAACTGCCAAAAGAGCTGCAATGCGCGCGCCTAGAGTTTAGCTCTCTCCTCACACAGGATTTAGAATGCATAGGCTATGGGCTAAAACTTAGCCAAATCCCAAGCCTCTCGCCCCAAAACCTCAAAGCCCTCAAAGACAAAGTCGCCCCAAACAAAAGCCTTAGCACAAAGGTAGAGATTCTAAGCTCTAAGACTATCCTCACCAAAATGCTCCAAAGCGATGCCAAGACTTTCGCACAGATTTATAACGCCCTCACACAAAAGCAAAAAGAGAGTATCATAAACCAAGCTATAAAGCCCCAAAGGCTCAAAAAGCTCGCCGATGAAAACGCCCCGGCGTTTGATAAAATGCTCCAAGGCATTATCCTATCGGATTCACTGCCTAGATTCAAAAAATCCCTGCTAAATGCCCACATCACTAAAGCAAGCCCCTATACGCTCTTTTTGCTTGGCATAAACGAGCTGATGGCAAAAAACACAAAAAACGCCCTAGCCTACTTCAAGCTTGCCCAAAGTAGTAGCAAAGACGCGCTGCTGCACAACAAGGCATTGTTTTGGCAATACTATGTGAGCAAGGACAAAAAGCTCCTCACAAAACTCGCCCAAAGTAGCAATATCGATATTTATAGCATTTATGCTGCCCAAAAGCTCCACACCACCCCGCAATACACCATCATCACGGATTTTACACCCCTAAGCGAGCAAAAACCGCCCTTTGATATCCAAGATCCTTTTGAATGGGAGATTTTGCGCGCCAATCTCTTGCAAGTAAGCGACACAAAGGCTCTAAGCGAGCTCACGCAAGAATTTGCCTTTGTGGATTCTCTGGCGCATATGGCGTATGTGCATAACCGCGCGACAAAATACCAAAACAACTACTTCCTCTCGCCCTTTGCCCAAAATATCAAATGGAAAAGCACCCACCAAAAATCCCTCACTTACGCCATCGCTAGGCAAGAGAGCAATTTTCTCCCCGCCCTCATCTCGACTTCGTATGCGCTTGGTATGATGCAGATTATGCCCTTTAATGTCGCGCCCTTTGCCAAAAGTATGGGGCTAGAGGATATCAGGCTAGAGGATATGTTTAACCCCATCATCGCGCTAGAGTTTGGGAGATTCTATTTGGAGGAGCTAGAGCGCGAGTTTAAAAACCCGCTTTTTGTGGCGTATGCGTATAATGGCGGCCCGGGGTTTTTACGACGCACGCTAGCACAAAAAAAGCTTTTTATCAAAAAGCGCAAATACGAGCCATGGCTAAGTATGGAGCTTATCCCTTATGAAGAATCGCGGGTGTATGGCTTGAAAGTTCTGGCTAACTATATTGTTTATCAAGAACTTTTTGGTAATAATATCGCCCTAGAGCAGTTACTCAAAACGACTTTGATTAATTAACAAGGAGCTAGAATGATCGATAAATGTTTATTCCCCGCAGCGGGGTATGGGACGCGATTTTTGCCCGCGACAAAGGCGATGCCAAAGGAAATGCTCCCTATCCTCGTCAAGCCACTCATACAATATGGCGTAGAAGAAGCCCTAGAGGCTGGCTGCCACACGATGGCAATCGTTACAGGGCGCGGCAAGAGGGCGATTGAAGATCATTTTGACAGAAACTATGAGCTCGAGCACCAAATCGAGGGCACGGACAAAGAGGATTTGCTCAAAGATATCAGACGCCTCACAAATCTCTGCAAATTTTCCTACACACGACAAGAGGAGATGAAAGGACTAGGGCACGCGATCCTCACGGGCGAGGTGCTCATCGGACAGGAGCCCTTTGCCGTGGTGCTAGCCGATGACTTGTGTGTCAATAAAGGCTCACAAGGCGTATTAGCCCAAATGGTGGATCTCTACAAGCGTTACCGCTGCTCCATCGTGGCTATCGAGGAAGTGGATAAAAAAGAAGTGGATAAATACGGGATTATCGATGGCGAGATGATAGAGGAGGGTGTGTATCGTGTCAATAATATGGTAGAAAAGCCAAGCATAGATAGCGCACCAAGCAACCTCGCCATCATCGGACGATATATCCTAACGCCCGATATTTTTGATATTTTGCGTGTGACTAAGCCGGGCAAAAAGGGCGAGATTCAAATAACCGATGCCTTGCTAGAGCAGGCTAAGCAGGGCAGGGTGCTTGCTTACAAATTCCAAGGCTCACGCTATGATTGTGGCTCGGTAGATGGCTATGTCAAGGCTACCACGGATTTATTCAAGACTTTCAAAGCCTAGATTCTCTACACCTAAGTAATGTTTGATGTAGTGTTTTATGTGATGTGCTGGTTAGTGATGTTTATCCTAACCACGCCCATTATCTTTGCTGGGCTTTTGAGCGTAGCACTAGAGGACAGAAATACACCCATACCCACCAATCCACTCGCCGAGCTTCACGCAGCAGTCCTCGCACACAAAGATAATAAAGAAAAGCTCAAAGAATGCTACACGACTTTCACAGACAAATTTACCAAATGCGCACAAAATAGCCCTGACTACAACCTATGGCTAGAGATTATTTATAACTTTTCTCTCAATCCTATCCTTATGGAAACCGATGAGGTGGCAAAGTTTCGCGATACACTAGAGGATGAAAATCCAAGTATCGCCAAGCAGATTCAGACTAAAGTAGGCACCGCCCTACAACACAGAGAAAAAAAATAAAGGAATGCTATGGACTACCTTACCATCACCCAATCCCCAAACCTCTGCGGCAGTATCGCCATATCGGGTGCCAAAAACGCCGCACTCCCGCTCCTAGCCCTCACGCTCCTAAGCAAAGACGATGCGCAAATCTCAAACCTCCCCGATGTCGCCGATGTCAAGACGCTCTCAAAGCTCCTAGAGCACTTAGGAGCGCGCTTGCAGAATCTAGATTCACACACGCTACGCATAAATTGCGCAGATATTATCCACACAAAAGCCCTCTATGATATCGTGCGCAAAATGCGCGCCTCCATACTCGTGCTAGGAGCACTTTTAGCGCGCTTTAGGAAATGCCAAGTGAGCCTGCCGGGGGGCTGTGCTATCGGGGCGCGTCCAGTGGATTTGCACCTCAAGGCTATGGAAAAAATGGGCGCGCAGATTCACATAGAGGGCGGCTATATCATCGCCAATGCCCCAAAAGGCTTGCAAGGTGCGGATATTTTGTTTGACAAAATCTCGGTAACAGGGAGCGAAAATGTGATTATGGCGGCGGCTTTGGCTAAGGGCAAAACGCGTATCATCAATGCCGCCAAAGAGCCAGAAGTCGTGCAACTCTGCGAGGTGCTAGCACAAAATGGCATAGAGATTGAAGGCATAGGGAGCAATGAAATCTCTATCTATGGGAGCGATGGCGAGCTGCCTAGATTTAGCCCCTTTAGCGTGATCCCCGATAGGATTGAGGCGGGGACATACCTATGTGCGGGGGCGATCACCAACTCACGCATTACGCTAGATAATGCCAATAGCACCCACCTCCAAGCGATTTTAGAAAAGCTTGAGGAAATCGGCTTTGGCTTTGAGATTACAGAATCTAGCATCACCATACTGCCTGCCAAAAAGCGCAATGCCTTTGAGCTCATCACCACAGAATATCCCGGCTTCCCCACCGATATGCAAGCGCAATTTATGGCGCTCGCCACGCAATGCGAGGGTGTGAGCGTGATAGAGGAGCGATTGTTTGAGAACCGCTTTATGCATGTGAGCGAGCTCCAAAGACTTGGCGCAGATATTAAGCTCTCTGGCAATATCGCTAAGATAAGTGGGGCAAAGCCCCTTATGGGTGCTAATGTGATGGCCACAGATTTGCGCGCCTCATCAGCACTCGTGCTCGCTGCGCTGATTGCCAAAGATACTACGCAAATTCACAGAATCTACCACCTCGATCGCGGCTATGAAAATCTAGAATCTAAACTAAAGAGTTTAGGTGTAACCATCTCACGAGACAAGGAGTAAGTATGTCAATCAAAATAAAATCTTTTGGGCGGGCGTTGGCTTTGTGGGGGCTTTGTGGGGGCGTTGGAGTGGCGCAGATTCTCACACACGATGAGGGAGGACATCACCACCACCATCACAGTGATCCCGTGGAGTTTCGCGCTCATATCGGGCTTTTTGGCAAAAGCTCCGCACTCGCCTCATCGCGGGATAATGCGAGGCGAGATTCTTACTCGATGCTTTATACCACAATGCTGATGAAAGCCCAAGCCTTTGAGAGTCTTGACTTTGGGCTTGGGATTAGCGCGTTTGTGCCCTTTGGTATGGACACCACCTTTGGTGGGACGCGCTATGAGTATATAGAATCTAAATTCATCACAAACACCGCGTATGTGGGCTATGAAAAGAAGTTTGAGAATCTAAGCCTTGGGATTAAGACTGGGCGGTTTGAAGATGAGTTTGATTGGGTGGGGCACTCACTGCAGGGTGCGCACGCCTATATACAAATCCCCTATGCCAAGCTCTATGGGCTTTGGATAGATGAGCAAGCCCATATCACGCGCGAGTTTGCCACGGATTTTGACTTCTATAGGCATCTTTATGATGGCAAAAACCTCTTTGCAGGCGGGCTAGAGCTCACACTGCCTTTTGTGCAGCTCTCGCCCTTTGCCTACCATATGCAGGAGTTTTTTGATGTCTTTGGGGGCAAGGCGATACTCTCATTTGGAGGCGTAGATGGCTGGCATAGCACCACGCTTTTGCATTATGCTTACCTCCACTCCACTTTCGCACACCACTCCCATCACGAGCACGATCATAGCCACGATGATGGGCACGGGCACACCATAGGCGAGCGGGGCGATACCTACCTCATCTGGCTAGAGCAGGGTATCGCGTATGGCAATCTCCTAGAATTTGGCGCGGGCTACCAAAAGGTAGGCAATCACTTCTTTGAAATCGCCAATATGGGCTCTACCTCGCGCTTTGAGGCGCACAACCACGCGCACAATGGCTTTGGGGTGATCCAGCCCGGCGGTATGCATAGCGGGAGCCAGAGCACAAATATGTATGAGGAGCGCGCAAGCACCATCTATGGCTTTGTGGATATTGGCTTTAGCAAAGGCGCGATAGAGATTTTGGGGCGTGATAGCCGCAGTGCGCATAGGATTCAGAGTGCGTATTCGCTAGGGGTGCGCTATGCCGCCACACTCGATGTGGAGCTAGGAGCCATTGGCGTGTATATGCTTGAGAGACTAGAGCACCAAAGCGCGATAAATAGGAGCTTTGGCAAGGCGTATGTGCAATATAGTTTTTAGAATCTAGGGATTGTGGTAATGCGCATAAGCAAAGATTCTATCGAGCGATTAAAAGAGCAGGTGGATATCGTGGATATCATTAGCTCTTATATCGATCTTAAGCGCGCAGGGAGCAACTTCTCGGCGTGCTGTCCCTTCCACAATGAAAAAACCCCAAGCTTTATGGTAAGCCCTAGCAAAAATATTTTCCACTGCTATGGCTGCGGTGTGGGGGGCGATAGTATCAGCTTTGTGATGCAGTATGAAAAGCTCGATTTTGTCGCGGCACTAGAGCGCGTGGCGGAGATGAGTAACTTCAAACTCCAATACGAAAACAACTACCAAAAAAAGCCCCAATCCACGCTACTAGAGGATATGGCGAGATTCTATCAGCAGCAGCTCCACAACAATCCCCAAATGCTAGACTACCTCCACAAGCGCGGAATCTCTGCGGCAAGCATAGAATCTTTCCGCCTAGGCTTTAGCCCACAGAGCTTTGAGAGTATGAAATTTATCAATACCCACCACGCTCACAACAAACAAGAAGCCCTAGAGCTAGGCGTGATTGGCAAAGATGAGGCGCGAGAGTATGCGCGCTTTTCACAGCGCGTTATGTTCCCTATCCACTCATCAAGTGGTAAAATCGTGGGCTTTGGCGGGCGTAGTGTCGATCCACAAGCGATGGCAAAATACATAAACTCCCCCCAAAGCAAGATTTTCAACAAATCCAAGCTCCTCTATGGCTACCATATCGCCAAAGAATCCATCTATCGGGAGAAAAAGATCATCGTGTGCGAGGGCTATATCGATGTGATTATGCTCCACCAAGCTGGGTTTAGAAACGCCGTGGCGACGCTAGGCACGGCTCTGAGCAACGATCATATCCCATTGCTCAAAAAAGGCGATCCCCAAATCATCTTAAGCTATGATGGCGATAAAGCCGGGATTAATGCCGCCTTTAGGGCTGCAAAAATGCTAAGTGCTATCAGTGCGAGTGGGGGCGTGGTGATATTCCACAACGATCTCGATCCCGCCGATATGGTAGCCCAAAACAAACTAGAGGAGCTAAAATCGCTTTTTGCGCGCCCGGTGAGCTTTATAGAGTTTGTGCTCGAGCGCATCATCGCGGGCTTTAATCTCTCCGATCCGCTCCAAAAGCAGCAAGCCCTTAGTGAAATCACCGCTTTTAGCAAGACACTCACGCCCCTGCTCCAAGCCGAGTATGTGCCATTTATCGCGCAGCGACTGCGTATCGCCCCAAATCTCATCAAAATCCACCGACAAAACCCCAAACAAACGCCTATCCTAGCCCAAGATTCACAAAAGCACCTCGCAGAGGGCGTGCTCATACGCACCCTACTCGAAAATCCCGAGTGGATTCACACAGCGGTAGAATACCTAGAGCCAAGCGTGTTTGAATCCTATGGCAGGGAATACCTCTTGCTTTTAGATAGC
Organism: uncultured Helicobacter sp.; assembly: GCF_949282165.1. Lineage (NCBI taxonomy): Bacteria > Pseudomonadati > Campylobacterota > Epsilonproteobacteria > Campylobacterales > Helicobacteraceae > Helicobacter > uncultured Helicobacter sp. The sequence continues at coordinate 42,400 of NZ_CASDOV010000002.1, forward strand.
GCGCAGGGCGACATCGCGCAAAGCCCGTATTTGCGTCCATTGCTCATCGATGAGAGTATTAAGAAGATTGGGAGCTTTGAGGAGTTTAGGGAGCATTTAAAAGTCCTCGTGCTCAAAGCCTATAAGAGGGATTTGGCACTTATCCCACGGCTCAATCTCCACACCAAGCAAAAGCTAGAATCTATCAACACTCTCAAAGACAAAATCGCCAAACTTACACAAGGAGAACTTATCAGCTATGAAAAAAGCATTAGCACTTTTTAGCGGGGGTTGCGATAGCCTCATCGCTATGAAACTACTCAAAGATCAAGGGATTGAAGTCATCGCCCTACATTTTAATATAGGCTTTGGTGGCAACAAAGACAAACTAGAGTATTTCAAAAACGCCACGGCACAAATCCCCGTAGAGCTAAAAATCATCGATATTAGAAAGCAGTTTTTTAACTCCGTGCTCTTTAGCCCCAAATACGGCTATGGCAAGTATTTCAACCCCTGCATCGACTGCCACGCCAATATGTTTGGCAATGCCTTTAACTATCTGCTTGAGTGTGGCGCGGACTTCGTCATCAGTGGCGAGGTGCTAGGGCAGCGCCCCAAATCCCAACGCGCCCAAGCACTCGATGAAGTCAAAAAACTCGTGCGCGAGATTGGCAAAGATCCAAAGTTTGATGTAATCCTAAGCCGTGATGGGAGCGATCCAAATAAGCCAAAGACGCTCGATGAACTCCTACTGCGCCCTATGAGTGCCAAGCTCCTCGCCCCAAGCTTCCCCGAAAAAATGGGCTGGGTGGATAGAGAAAAGCTCCTAGATGTCAATGGACGCGGACGGACAAGGCAACTTGCGATGATTGAATCTTATGGTTTTAAATACTACGAAAAGCCCGGTGGTGGCTGCCTACTCACTCAAGATTCTATCGCCCAAAAGATAAAAGATCTAAGCGGGCACAGAAAGATGGTGTTTGAAGATGTGGAGATGATAAAGGTGGGGCGATATATGGTGCTAGAAAATGGTGCTAGGTGCGTGATAGGGCGCAATGAGGAGGAAAATGAGAAGCTAAAAAGCCCAAATCCGATGATGGAGCAAATCACGCTTTTAGATTCTATTGGTCCCATAGGACTTATCGAAAAGAATGCCTCTAGGGAGGATAAGCTCCTATCGGCGCGCATTATCCTCAGCTATGCCAAGACACAAGAGGGCGTGGAATACAAGGTGCGCGTGGGCGAGGAGGTGTATCACACGCAAGCCCTGCCTAAGGAGAAAAGCGCGCAATACCTGCTGCTAAAGAGCTAGATTCTGATCTCATAATGGTTTGGCTTTTTGCGCCACGAGCATTTTCAAGCACTTGTGAGCATTTGGGAGCTTTCATCACAGAATCTAAACCACGGCAGCTAGCCTAAAAACCAACACAAGGAGTTCAACGATGAATATGTTTTGCATTTTAGTAACTTACACAAAGCCCATCAGTGAGATTGAGCAGATTCTAGCCGAGCATCGTGCGTATTTGCAAAAGGGCTATGACGCGGGGGTTTTGCTCCTCTCTGGTCCGCAAAATCCAAAGGTGGGTGGGTGCATCATAGGGCGTTTTGCTGACAAAGAGAGCGCAGAGGCTTTCACACAGAGCGATCCCTACTACCTCAACAACGCCGCGACTTATGAGATTATAGAATTTAGCCCCGTGCTGCACTCGCCGCTTATCAAGGCGTTTGTGCAGGGCTAAGCTAGCCGCCAAGAACAAAATTAAGGATAAAAAATGAAAAAAGCTCTCTCCTTAGTGCTCCTAATGTGTGTGGGCATAGGTATCGGCGTGGGAATCTCTGAGCTAGGCAAGCACTTACACACCCAAGAATTTATCCCCAACCAATACGAGCCAACCGCGCAAAGCACGCTAGATTCACAAACCCTTGTGCAAGGAGCGACGCCTCTCCTAGATTCACAAAACCTTAGAGCAAGCCCCTCCCAAAATGCGCAAAGCCAAGATATACTAGATTCTAAAAATCCAAATATGGCAGATACGACGCAAGAAAATGCCCAAGATCCCGCACTTCAGAGCGCAATCGCACAAGATATTTTTAGCCAAGAGCGGCAAATCCCTCAATTCCAAGAATACCCCGCAAATCTCTACCAAGGGCAGTTTATGAGTGCTGATGAGAGCTGTGTGAATTGCGAGGGTGGTCCCCAAGAGGCACTCAAGCGAGGGATTATCGATTTTGGGGGTAAATACGCGCTTTATAAAATCCAGCCAAATAACGGCGAGATCATCGTAGGTGCAGTAAATGTGGAAAATGGCGAGGTGCTAGAGTTCCCCACAATCTATAAAGAAGTCGCGCCGCCATTTGATGTGAGCGTGCTTGCAAAGCCAGATAGCGCGCTCATTTGGCTAAAAGGCGTGGATAGCAAAAATCCTGACGCTTATAAGATAGAAGCCTATGTGCTACAAAATATCAACCTCAAAAGGGTGCAAAGCTTTGCCATAGGATTTACAATCCCTGAGAGCCTAGATTCACCATCCACGCCAACGCAGGAGCAAAGTCAAGATGAGGAGCAGGAAGTGGGGTTTTAGATTCTGTATTGGCGGCATTTAGCTTTCCGCGACAAAGGAAATTTGGCTTGCACGCAAAGCGTCGCTTTTTAGAAAACGAAGTTTCTTTAGAAATTTTTCAACCTTGTGCATTGCAAGCCTGCGGAGCCATTTTCCTGCGCGCAAAAGCTGGATTTATAGAATCTACCTCAACCGCTGGGAATGCGTAATCGCCACGGCTATGGCATCGGTAATATCAAGCGGCTTAATCTCGCCCCTAATGCCAAGCAGGCGTTTAACCATAAACGCGACTTGTGTCTTATCTGCTTTGCCATTGCCTGTGAGAGCTTTTTTGACTTGTAGCGGTGTGTATTCAGCAAAATTCCCAAAATCTTGGAGGATTTTTAGGCTCAGTGCCCCGCGAAACTGCGCGAGCTTAATCACGCTTTTGGGATTGTAGGCATAAAACATATCTTCAATCGCCACTTCATCGATCCTATGCGCCTTGAGCACGATGTCGATACCCTCGATGAACTCCACGATTTGGGCTTGCAAAACCCGCTCTTTTATCTTGATAAACCCCGCCTCGATGAGCTTAAGCGTGTTGTTTGTGTAGCTAATCACAGCATAGCCACAATTCCTCGTCCCCGGATCGATCCCTAAAATTTGCATTTTAAATCCATTTTAAAACTTTTTTTCCTATGATTTCAAGAACTTTTCACATATCTTTCACATCTTTTCCCAAAACTACAGAGGTAAGACAAAGGGCTTTTTGAATGAGTATAGATGATATACTAAACCAACTTAAAAAAGAGATATCCGAGCACGAATACGACACATATTTTAAGATTCTAGAGTTTGATGAAAGTGCCTCCAGAGAGGACTTACTCGTCTTTTATGCACCCAATAGCATCATAGCAGATTGGATAGAGATACACTACCTCGATAAGCTCCAATCTTGCGCACAAGAAATCACAGGTATCCCGCCAAAAATTCACATAAAAACAAAAAAAATGACAGGTAATGTGAAAAGTTTAAAAAACAATAAAAACCTCAAAAACTCCCTCCAAGAATCTCACATCAATTACCAAGAGACTTTTGAGAACTTCGTCGTGGGGAAATCCAACCATCTCGCGTGGGATTCTTGCCAAAAGGTGGTAGAGATACGGGGCAAAATCAACCCCCTGCTTATCTATGGACACACCGGCGTGGGCAAAACGCACCTGCTCAATGCCATCGCAAACGCAGTGAAAGAAAAAAACGAAAAAGTGGTTTTGATAACCGCCGAGCAGTTTTTGAACGATTTTCAACTACGGCTTAATAACAAAACGATGGATACTTTCCGCAACAAATACAGAAAATGCGACTACCTCCTCATCGATGATGTGCAGTTTTTTGGCGGGAAAGATCAGATTTGTGAGGAATTCCACAACACCTTCAACGCCCTGCACCAAGAGCAAAAGCAAATCGTGATGACAAGCGATCAACCACCAAAAAAGATCAGAGGGCTAGAGGAGCGACTGCGATCGCGCTTTGAGGGAGGGATCGTCATAGAAATCGAGAAAACCGATCTTGACACCAAAAAGGAGATTATCCGCTCAAAATGCAACCTAAACTCCATCGTGCTCGATGATGAGACAATCAACTTCATCGCAACTAAGCTTGACAATTCACGGCAGATTTTAGGGATCATCCAAAATATCAACCTCCAATCCAACCTAAATCCCGATGTGACAAAACTCGAGATCGCCACAAGCGTGATAAAAACCTACCAAAGAGACATATCGGGCAACATAACTATCGATAAGATTCTCTCATCTGTAGGCAAAGAGCTCAATATCAAGCCAAGTGAGATCACCTCCAAGGCAAAAAACCAGCGCATAGCCAAAGCACGCAGGATAAGCACCTACCTCACGCGCAAACTCACGCACAATTCTATGCCAATGATTGCCAACAAACTCAATATGAAAGATCACAGCTCAGTAAGCAAAGCCATAAAAGCCATAGAAGAAGCAATAAAAGAAGATGAGAACCTCAAAAACCTCATCGAGGAAATCGAAAACAACATAAAAAACGACAATATCCCGCAAGTTTAAAGCAAAGCTTACGCAAATTTAAGTATAATTTAACACTTTTAGAGCATAAGAGTATGGGAATAAATGTGAAAGACGCATTGACATTTTGTGAAAACTTTAACCCCCCAAAGATAAGCAAAATAGGGAAAGATGACAACATTTCACATTTTCACACACCCTACTACTACTACTAAAATTATTTAAAACAAAGGGGAGCACGATGAAACTTAGTATTTCAAAAACACCTTTTGAGATCATACTCTCAAACTTTCAGAATTTTTTAGAAAAGCGAGATATCTCACAAATCACTTCACATATTTATTTTGAATGTGTCAATAACACCCTCACACTTAAAGCTACTGATTATGAAATCGCCATCCAATCCCAAATCGAAGTGCATACACAAGAAGAGGGCAGAGCTACAGCAAATGGACGCGATATACTCAATTTTGTCAAAAACCTCAAAGAAGACGATATCACCCTAGAAACCCAAGACGATTTGCTTTTCATCAAACAAGGACGATCAAAATCCAGCCTCCAAATGTTTAATGTCAATGAGTTTCCTAGCTTGCCAGAGTTTTCCCAATCCCAACAAATCAACATAGAATCCCACAAATTCCTAAGCTCGATGAAAAAAATCAACTCCACCGCCGAGACAAACAACGCAAAATTTGAGCTAAATGGCGCACTTATTGACATCAAAGAATATTCCTTCAACTTCGTAGCCACAGACACCAGACGCCTTGCTATCGTCAAATACGACACACAAGGCATCAATACCCTCTCACTCATCATCCCCAAACGCGCTATGAATGAGATTCAAAGGCTTTTTGTCGATAACATAGAGATATTCTTTAACACCACTTATATCATCATCAAATCCCCTAGCTATCTCTTCTTTAGTAAAGTCATCAATGGAAAATATCCAGATTATGAAAAAATCATCCCAAAAGAATTTAAAAACACTATCAAGCTCCCAAAAGACAAATTTATAGAATCTATTAAAATCGTGAGCTCGCTTTCTAATAAGATTAAAATCACACTTCGCGCTAATGAAATCCTCTTTGAATCTATGAGCGATAGAAATCACAAGGCAAGCACACAGCTTGACATACAGACAAATATCCAAGAAGAATTTGTCTTTGGCGTGGATTCTAAATATATAACAGACTTTTTGGCACAAGTAGAGTCGGCAGAATTTACTATGGCACTCAATGAACAAAACGCCCCCCTTACCTTTATGGATAACAACTTCAACACCATCATTATGCCTATCATTCTATAAGTTTTGAGATTTGCTAAGGAGCTAGGAGAGTATGCAGGATTATAGTGGAAAAAATATCAAAGTCCTAAAAGGGCTTGAAGCTGTCAGAAAACGCCCGGGAATGTATATCGGCGATACTAATGTCAGTGGCTTGCATCATATGGTGTATGAAGTCGTGGATAACTCCATAGATGAGGCGATGGCAGGGTTTTGTGATAGGATTAAAATCACGCTTACTCGTGAGGGTAGTGCCATCATCGAGGATAATGGACGCGGGATCCCTGTGGATATCCACCCCACAGAAAATATCCCAACTGCTACGGTGGTTTTGACGATTTTGCACGCAGGCGGGAAGTTCGATCAAGATTCTTACAAAGTCTCGGGCGGTTTGCACGGCGTGGGAGTATCGGTGGTTAATGCCCTCTCTTCAAAGCTCATTATGACGATCAAAAAAAATGGCAACGTCTATCGCCAAGAATTTGCCAAAGGCATTCCCCAAAGTGAGCTTGAAATCATCGGGCAGACAAACGAGCAGGGCACGACTATAGAATTTTTTCCCGATGGCGAGATTATGGAGGTGTTAGAGTTTAGTGCAGACACACTCGCACGGAGATTCAAAGAAATCGCTTACCTAAACAAAAACATTACCATCACTTTTTATGATGAGCGCAGTGGAGTGGAGGAGGTGTATCACTTCGAGGGTGGGCTCTCGCAGTTTGTCCAAGATCTCAATCACAAGCCCCTCGTCTCTCAAATCATCACTTTTGAGACAAACGATCAAGAAGTCGAGGTGGAAATCGCGCTCACTTATAACGATGGCTATGATGAAAAAGTGCTAAGCTTTGTCAATAATATCCGCACACCAGAGGGCGGCACGCACGAGGCAGGATTCCGAGCGGGGCTTTCACGAGCGATTATGAACTATATCGAGGCAAATGCGAATGCGCGCGAGAAAGATTCTAAGGTTACAGGTGATGATGTGCGAGAGGGCTTGGTGGCGATCGTCTCGACAAAAGTCATTGAACCGCAGTTTGAGGGACAGACAAAGGGCAAGCTAGGGAGCTCCTTTGTCAAGCCAATCGTCCAAAAGCTCACCTATGAAAAACTCAATAAATTTTTTGAAGAAAATCCAAATGATGCCAAAGCAATAATGCAAAAGGCGATAATGGCGGCACGTGGGCGTGAAGCAGCCAAAAAAGCGCGGGATTTAACGCGCAAAAAAGAAAGCTTTTCAGTAGGGACATTGCCGGGCAAGTTAGCGGATTGTCAGAGCAAAGATCCCGAGCAGTCTGAAATCTACCTCGTGGAGGGGGATTCTGCGGGTGGTAGTGCTAAGCAAGGGCGCGATAGAGGCTATCAGGCGATTTTGCCATTGCGCGGGAAAATCCTCAATGTCGAGAAATCGCGCCTTGATAAGATTCTCAAATCCGATGAGATCAAAAATATGATAACAGCCTTTGGGTGCGGGATTGGCGATGAGTTTAATATCGAGAAACTGCGCTATCACAAAATCATCATTATGACGGATGCGGATGTCGATGGTAGCCATATACAAACACTTTTGATGACTTTCTTTTATCGCTATCTTAAGCCCCTTATCCAAAATGGGCATATTTATATTGCCCAGCCGCCTTTGTATAGATTCAAAAAAGGCAAAAAGGAAGTCTATCTCAAAGACGAGAAAGCGTTGAGTGAGTATCTCATCGAAAATGGGATTGGGAATTTTGCGTTTGAGGGTATAGGAAATGCTGAGCTTTTGGAGATTTTGAAGTTTATCTCGCACTATCGCTTTGTGCTAAAAGAGCTTGAGAAGCAGTATCCGATGATTGAAGCGGTGAAATTCCTTATCCAAAATCCACAGATTCACACAAATGATTATCAGCAGCTATATAACGAGCTTGAGAAGTTTCTAAAAACCCAAGAGTGCAATATTTTAAACAAAGAAATCACGCAATCCTACCTGCGACTTTATGTTCAGACGCGTGTGGGGCTCGTGGAGCTTTTGATAGATGAGAATCTATGGAGTGATAATTTTTTCAAAGAGGGCTTATCTATTTATAAAACCATACAGGATCGTGGCTTGGAGTTTTTGGAGGACAAAGATCCTATCGTGCTGCTAGAAGAGATAGAATCTAGTGCCAAAAAAGACGCCTATATCCAGCGATATAAGGGACTAGGAGAGATGAATCCAGAGCAGCTATGGGAAACGACGATGACTCCGGCAAACCGCACTTTGCTCCGTGTAAGCTTAGAAGACGATAGCAGTGCCGATGAGGTTTTCACACTCTTTATGGGTGATGAAGTCGAGCCACGCAGGCTCTACATACAAAACAACGCAAAGAATGTCAAACACCTAGATGTCTAGGTGAATCTGTCGATGAAAACTCTCACGATTATCGATACTTTTGGATTTTTTTTCCGCTCCTTTTATGCCCTCCCACCGCTCAAAAACAAAGAGGGCTTTCCCACTGGGCTATTGCTTGGGTTTTGCAATCTCTTAAACAATCTTTATAAAAACAAAAGTTGTGATTATATTATCTTTGCGCTTGAGGGGCAGGGCAAAAATCGCCGCAAGATTCTTGATCCGCGCTATAAGCAAAACCGCCAAGAAGTCCCAAAAGATTTGCTCCTGCAGCTCCCAATCGCCATTGAGTGGATTAGCAAGATGGGCTTTGTCAATCTTAGTGTAGATGGCTATGAGGCTGATGATGTGATCGCTTCAGCGAGTGTGCTAGCGCGCCAAAAGGGCTTAGATGTGCGCATTATCAGCCACGATAAAGATCTCTATCAGCTCATAGATTCACACACCTATATCTACGATCCTATCAAAAAAATCGAGATTCGCGAGGAGCAGTGCCAAGAAAAATTTGGCGTGTTGCCTTGTGAGTTTATCGACTACCAAAGCCTTGTGGGCGATAGCAGTGATAATGTCTGTGGTGTCAAAGGTATCGGAGCCAAAAGCGCACAAAAGCTCATCAAACATTTTAAAAACATAGAATCTCTGTATGAAAGAAGCGATGAAATCGCCCAAGTGCTCACCCCGCGCTTGCAACAGGTGATTGTGGATTCTAAAGACGAGGCGTTTCTCTCCAAAGCCCTTGTAACGCTTGTCAAAGACATTCCCCTTCATATCGACTTTAGCCAATGCGCGATGCCAGAGCAAAACCCGCTCTTACAAATCGTCGATGCCCTGCACAAGTATGAGTTTAATGGAATCCTCACAAAGATTCAAGGACCCAAATACAATTCCCTCTCGACTTCTCCGAGTTTCAAAAACGCTGCCAATCCCCCCAAGCCCCATACAGAATCTACAAGCTTTGCGTATGAATATGAGATGATAGATTCTCAATCTGCGCTTTTTGCGCTTATAGATTCTATCCCTAGAGATGCCCTTATCGCCTTTGATACCGAGAGTGATGGGCTCGATACCAAAGAGGCAAATATCGTGGGCTTTAGCTTTAGCTTTGACAAAAAAAAGGGCTATTATGTGCCCTTGCAGCACACTTATCTAGGCGTGCAAAATCAAATCAGTATGCAAGATGCCACTCTCGCGCTCCAAAGGCTCTTTGCCCACACGCTCATAGGGCATAATCTCAAATTTGATATCGCGCTTGTGTATCACAACTTCGCCCTAAAGCCTAAAAACGCGATTATCGATACGATGGTGTTAGCGTGGCTTTTAGATAGTGGTAAGCCTGTGGGGCTTGATAAGCAAATGCTGCAATGGTTTAACCACAAAATGATTGGCTTTGATGAGATTGTGGATAAAAAGCAGACTTTTGCAAGTGTCGATGTCGCGATAGCCACGCGGTATGCCGCTGAAGACGCCGTGGCGACATTTTGTCTGTATGAACGCCTCAAGCAAGAGTTTGAAAAGCGTAATCTCGAGCCTATTTTGGAGCTTGCTATGGAGCTAGAATTCCCCTTTGTCAATGTGCTCGTGCAGATGGAGCAAGAGGGGATTAGGATAGATACGCATTTGTTTGAAGAATACGACAAAAGCCTTACGAAGATTCTCAATTCCCTCACACAGCAGATTTATGAATATGCGGGGGAAAATTTTAATATCAACTCACCCCAGCAGCTCTCACAGATTCTCTTTAATAAGCTAGGCTTGCAAAGTGGGCGCAGTGTCAAAGGGGGGCTAAGCACCGATGAGCGCACGCTAAGCAATATCGCGGATTCTCACCCTATAATCCCGCTCGTGCTAGAATACCGCGAGATGAACAAACTCAAAAACACCTATATCGAGCCGCTTTTAAAATACGCCAACAAAAACGCCGAGCACAAAATCTATACTTCGTTTTTGCAGACAGGCACGGTAACTGGGCGGCTAAGCTCCAAATCCCCAAATCTCCAAAATATCCCCGTGCGTAGCGAGTATGGGCGCAAGATCCGCGAGGGGTTCATCGCAAAGGAAGGCTATAAGCTCATTAGCGTGGATTATTCACAGATAGAGCTGCGCCTGCTTGCGCATTTTAGCCAAGATTCGCATTTGATAGAATCTTTTAAACAACAAAAAGACATACATTATGAGACGGCTCTAAAGCTTTTTGGCGAGAGTGAGGCGCATAACAAACGCTTTATCGCTAAGACGATTAACTTTGGGCTTATCTATGGTATGGGTGCGCGCAAGCTTAGCGAGACGCTAAAAATCAGCTTTAAAGAGGCAAAGGCGTATATCGATAGCTATTTTGAGCTTTTTCCAACGGTGAAAGACTATCTGAACAACCAAAAGGAATTTTTGCTAGAAAATGGTTACACACAGACGCTTTTAGGGCGCAGGCGGTATTTTGACTTTAGCGATGTGACGGAGTTTATGAAGGCAAACTATATCCGCGAGGGGATAAATTGTATCTTTCAGGGCAGCGCGGCAGATCTCATCAAACTCTGTATGTATAAAATCCACCAACAATACCAAGATAGTGAGCTGCAAATGCTTTTGCAAGTCCATGATGAGCTGATTTTCCAAGCTCCAGAATCTAAGATAGAGGAGTTTTTGCCCCATATAGAATCTCTTATGAATTCCATATACACGCTTTTGGTGCCGCTAAAATGTAGTGTGAGTGTGGGGGATAATTGGGCGGATTTGAAGTAGATTGCGTATCAAAAGATTCACAAAAATGCCGATGTTAGAGACTAAAAACTTTTTGTAAAGGAAGTGCTATGACAAAAGAGATGTTTGATGATGAAAAAGATATGGATATGGATCTGGGTGGCGATGTGCCCCAAGCTACCGATAAACAAAACAAAAAAGCCAAAGAAGTGATGCAAAGCCTCGAGGCGTTTTTCAAAGAAGAGGAGAGCAGCTATGTCACTTATGAAAAAATCGCACAGATTCTCGCCAAAGCTCCAAGTGGCGCGCAGGTGCGAAAGATTAGAGAAATGGCAAAAAAGTATAAAAAGGAACTCTTGAGCTCATCAGAGGCTGCCAAAAAGCTCAATATCCAAGAGCAGATAAAATCCCAAGAGGAGCGCAAAAAAGTCGTCGATGAGGAGCTCGAAGAGGAGTTTGACTTCACCAAAGAGCGTGAGCTGCTAGAGTGGAGTAGGAGTGATAGTCCGGTGCGAATGTATCTGCGTGAGATGGGGCAAATCCCGCTTTTGACAAAAGAGGAGGAAGTCGATCTCTCTAAAAAAATCGAATTGGGCGAGGGGACAATCCTCGATGCGATTTGTTCAGTGCCTTATCTCATCGATTTTATTTATGATTACAAAGACGCGCTGATTAATCGAGAGAGACGCGTAAAAGAGCTCTTTAAGAGCTTTGAAGATGAGGAAGAGGAGAGGGAAGATAGCGAAGATGAGAGCGATGAAGTCGAGAGCGAGGAAGAATCTAGTGGCAAAAAGCCCATCAATAAAAAGGATCAAAAGCGCATAGAAAAGGTGCTTGAGAACTTCAAGGCACTCGATAGGGCGAAAAAAGATTGGCTAAAAGTGCTCAATGCACAAGAGGAAAATGCGCAAAAAGATGAAGATGAGCTTATCTATATCCTGCTTTTGGCGCACAAAAAGCAGATTCTCAAAGAAAAATTGCTCGATTTGGGACCTACGAGCAAGCTCATCAATGAGCTTGTCAAAGCGATGGAAAACACCCTAAAAAGCGGCGATGGCTTTGAAAAGGAGCTCAAGCGGCTTGAGTATAAACTGCCACTTTTTAACCAAGCTCTGATAGACAATCACAATAAGATTCTAGAAAATATCACCAATATGACTCGTGAGGAAATCGCCGCAGCAGTGCCAGAAACGACGATGGTAAGCGTGTATATCGAGCTAAAAAAACTCTTCCAAACCAAAGAGGCGAGCGAGGGGGGATTTAACCTCGAGCCAGAGAAGCTAAAGGAGATTTTAGAGCAGATAAAGCGGGGCAAAAATATCTCTGATAAGGCAAAGGCGAAGATGGCGCGATCCAATCTGCGCCTTGTGGTGAGTATCGCCAAACGCTATACAAATCGCGGCTTGCCGTTTTTGGATCTCATACAAGAGGGCAATATCGGGCTTATGAAGGCGGTAGATAAGTTTGAATACAAAAAGGGCTTTAAGTTTTCGACTTATGCGACTTGGTGGATCAGGCAGGCTATCTCGCGCGCTATCGCCGATCAAGCCCGCACGATCAGAATCCCTATCCATATGATAGAAACGATTAATAGAATCCACAAGATTATGCGCAAATATATGCAAGAAAATGGCAAAGAGCCCGATGTGGAGTTTATCGCACAGGAGGTGAATTTGCCGGTGGATAAAGTCAAAAATGTGATAAAAATTACCAAAGAGCCAATCAGCCTCGATGCGCCTATCGGGAATGATGATGATGGGAAATTTGGGGATTTTGTCGAGGATAAGAGCTCGATGGGACCGATGGATTTTATTTTAAAAGAGGATTTAAAAGCCCAGATTTATGAGGTGCTTGATCAGCTAAACGATCGCGAAAGAGCAGTGATTAGAATGCGATTTGGGTTGCTTGATGATGAGAGTGATAGGACGCTAGAGGAGATTGGCAAAGAGCTCAATGTGACGCGTGAGCGCGTGCGACAGATAGAATCTAGCGCGATTAAGAAGCTAAAACATCCAAAAGTGGGACGGAAGCTTAAGAATTATATAGAGGAGTAGTGTCTTAGATTCTATAATTTTACGCAAGTTTGCTAGGGCAAACTTGATACCGCTCGAGCGACTGAATCCGCTCTCGCTCCGCTTCGCGTTCATACACGCAACTTTTAAGCGAGATTCTGTGATTTTCTAGTGTCAGCGCGTCAGGAACGCGATTTAACAATGGCGTAGATTCTATAAATCCGCCTTTTGTGCGTAAGGAAAATGGCTCCTTTGCTTGCCCTACACTCAGTTTAAGCCAAAGCGGGTAGCCGTTGCAAGGATTTGGCGGGTTTGGGGGGTGCTCGCTTATCTCCTAGGTAGCTCCCACCCCCGCACCCGCTAAAACTCCACAAGCCTCACTACGTCTATTGTGATAGCAATCCCCCTACTTACACACGACTAATTTTTGCTTGTCGTAGCGAGCTTACACAATCCGCACCAAGCACGGAGTCTAAGAAACATACAGAATCTAGCGTAGGCTTAGAATCCACAAAAACAAACCAAGATTCACAAAAGCAAAGTTCAGAATCTAAAGCACTCATAGAATCTAAAACACCATAGACCTCATCAAGGCTTTTGAAGTGGTGGATTGTGTGAGTTGCTTAGATTCTGAAAAACTAGATTCTAAACGCACATTAGATTCTGAATCTGCGCTAGATTTTGTGTGTTTTTAGAATCTCTTTTGTTTAAACCAAAATGTTGCTTTTGTAAATTTTAGTTGGATTCCGTCCTATGGATTGCGTATTTGCAGAACTCTCAGTGATTTTATATAAATAAGTTTAGTATAAAAGACTAAATTTTTCTTACTCATTTACTATAAGATATTGACTTATTTAATAAAATCCATTAGAATTGTCGCACTTAAGTTTTTTAAGTGCTAATTTTTGAAACCACTCACAAGGAGAAACTATGAAATTCACACCACTTGGAGAGAGAGTTCTCGTGCAGAGACTAGAGGAAGACACCAAGACGAGTTCAGGTATCATTATCCCCGATAATGCTAAAGAAAAGCCGCTTATGGGCACAATCAAGGCTTTGGGCGACAAAGCTACCAAAGAATGCCCAGAGCTCAAAAAAGATCAAGTTGTCGTGTTTGAGAAATACAAAGGCAATGAGATCAAGCTAGACAACCAAGAGTTTATCGTGCTAGAAGTCAAAGACATTCTAGGCATTATCGCAAAATAATCCACTAAACAATAAGGAGTTTATTATGGCAAACAAAGAAATTCACTTCGCAGATTCTGCAAGAAACAAGCTTTATGAGGGTATCAAGCAACTTAGCGACGCCGTCAAGGTAACAATGGGACCAAGAGGGCGCAATGTGCTTATCCAAAAGTCTTATGGCGCACCAGCGATTACCAAAGATGGTGTGTCTGTGGCAAAAGAAGTCGAGCTCGCCGATCCAATCGCAAATATGGGCGCGCAGCTTGTCAAAGAAGTGGCGAGCAAAACCGCTGATGCCGCCGGAGATGGCACGACGACTGCCACGGTTTTAGCACATAGCATCTTTAAAGAAGGCTTGCGCAATATCACAGCAGGTGCGAATCCTGTGGAAGTCAAGCGCGGTATGGATAAGGCAAGCGAGGCAATCATCGCCGAGCTCAAAAAGGGAAGTAAAAAAGTCGGCGGCAAGGACGAGATCGCGCAAGTAGCAACTATCTCGGCGAATTCTGATGACAAAATCGGCAGCCTCATCGCTGAAGCTATGGAAAAAGTGGGCAAAGATGGCGTGATCACCGTCGAGGAGGCTAAGGGTATCAACGACGAGCTAAGCGTGGTGGAGGGTATGCAGTTTGATAGAGGCTATCTCTCTGCGTATTTTGTAACCAACACCGACAAAATGGTCGCACAGCTTGAAAATGCCTATGTGCTTTTGACTGATAAGAAAATCTCTAATATGAAAGAGATTTTGCCATTGCTCGAGGCGACTATGCAAAGCGGCAAGCCACTGCTCATCATCGCTGAGGATATCGAGGGCGAGGCACTCACGACTTTGGTTGTGAATAAGCTCCGCGGCGTGCTCAATGTATCAGCGGTGAAAGCTCCGGGCTTTGGCGATCGTCGCAAGGCAATGCTCCAAGATATCGCAATCCTCACAGGTGGGCAAGTCATCAGTGAAGAGCTTGGCAAAACCCTTGAGGCAGCGAGCTTGCAGGATTTGGGACAGGCAGCACGCATCGTGATTGACAAAGACAACACGACTATCGTCGATGGCAAGGGCAAGGCTCAAGCAGTCAAGGACAGAATCGCACAGATTAAGACAGAGATTGCCAACACGACAAGTGATTACGACAGAGAAAAGCTCCAAGAGCGTTTGGCTAAGCTTAGCGGCGGGGTAGCGGTTATCAAAGTAGGCGCGGCTACGGAAGTGGAGATGAAAGAGAAAAAAGACAGAGTAGATGACGCACTCTCAGCGACAAAAGCGGCGGTTGATGAGGGGATTGTCATCGGTGGTGGTGCGGCACTCATCCACGCAGCGCAAAAAGTCAAGCTCAACCTCGAGGGCGATGAGGCGATTGGCTATGATATCATCAAGCGCGCTATCAAGGCTCCTCTAGCACAAATCGCGGCAAATGCGGGATTTGATAGCGGTGTGGTGGTCAATGAAGTGCAAAACGCCAAAGAAACCATAGGCTTTAACGCTAGCAAGGGCGAGTATGTGGATATGTTTAAAGCAGGTATCATTGATCCGCTTAAAGTAACGCGTATCGCGCTCCAAAACGCCGTGTCTGTCTCTAGTTTGCTCCTCACTACCGAGGCGACAATCAATGAGATTAAAGAAGACAAGCCAGCTCCAGCTATGCCAGATATGGGCGGTATGGGAGGAATGGGTGGTATGATGTAATCCACCCAGCATTTGCGGATTTCATCTTTGTGGCCTAAGTTTTTACATAAAATTTTAGAGGGGTGTGTGAAAAAGATTCTTCTTAGTTTAGGTGCGATGGTGCTATGTGCGCAAATGAGCGCAAAAGATTTGCACACGATAAAAAGTGGGGCTTTTGTGGGATTTGCTACGGGCTATAGTATCGGCTTTGAGCACGGGAATGCAGGATTGCAGGTTATTGCGCCGCGCTATCTTAATGTCGGCGCAAAGCTTGGCTACAATCTCTATTTTTCAAAAGCCCTTGGTTTGCGCGGCTATGTCGATTATATCTATGGTATGAATCTACACTCTAGTGAGAGTGGCACAAATGGCAGCTATCTGCACTATGTCAATGCTAATGTGGATTTGCTACTAAATTTTTATGAGAGCGAATCTGTGGTGTTTGGCTCGTTTGTGGGGCTTGGTGCTGGGTATGGTGTGCTAAATAAAAGACGCAGCGGGACACAGCGGAGGTTTTATACTACCGCTCAATCTCGGGCTTAGTCTCATCGCTAGCGGGACACATCGCGTGGATTTAAGTATGAAAATTCCAACGCTTAGTCTCGCCCACGCCGGTAGCACGCAGCGACATTTAATCGGAATGATTGGGTATAGCTATAACTTCTAGATTCTATAGAATCTCATGCAAGTTTGTTTCACAAACTTGATACCGCTCGTGGCAAGTGAATTGCCACTTGCTCCGTGTGGAGAGATTGGCATACATCACTTTGTGGATTTGTGCGCCGATAGTCTCTCCTTAAGCTTCATATTGTGTATCAGACTTCTTACTCGCTCCATCGGGCTTACTCCTCCAAACATCATCGATTACTTTCCAGCCCTCACACTGTATAAAATCATTAGGCAATGTATCGTGATTGTGAAACCACGAGTTGGGCATGCACACGATTTTTTGTGTGTGATTGATGAGATAGGCTGCCCACCAGCTAAATGTGGAATTTGCGATAATGGCGTTTTTGCAGCTTCGCATTAGCTCCATCTCTTGGGCGGCATCTGTCTCGCTATTGCCCTCTATGAACTCAAAGCACACATTTTCGCGCACACTAGATTCTAAGCTATCGAGAAAATACGCCTTGCACCACGCGATGTCGTTGCTAAAAATAAAGATATGGGGATTTGTGATATGGGATTTGATAGCGTCTATGGCGTTGTTGTAGTAGGTGCTTCCGAGTTTTTTAAACTGCCAATGTTTGGATTGCAAAAAATCCCCGCGCCGTATGTGCAAAAACACAGAATCTGGCGTGCGTGAAATCCTTGCTTTTAGCGTTTTATTGCGTGCAGAGAGTGCTTTGCTAAGGGTAAAGTCCGTCTGCAAGTGCGCGCATATAGAATCTGCAAAGTGATGGTGTGTAAAATAGCTATGGACGATGTAGGCGTTGTCGCCAAACACGGGCTTGTGCTCTGAAATCTTTGCAAGGAATCTCTTGTAGGCTTCTCGCGTCCTTGGCTCGGTGGCATAGAGCCATCTGCGCCAAAAGTGTGAATCCCAAAATATGCGCACTATCCCAAAAGCCTTGAGTGCTCTCCACTTGAGCGCGTGATAGTAGCGATATAGCAAAAGATGAGGGTGTTTTAGGGAGTGTTTTTCAAGGATTAGCGATGAGTCGATGTCAAAGCACTTAAGCTCAAAGGCGCGGTTATGCCCTGCCCCCCCCCCTAGTAATCATTACAGAATCTAGCAATACTTCATAGCCTTGCTCCTGCATAAACTTCGCAAACGCATACATAAACATTTGGTTGCCAAGTCCGCCATCTAGGCGGATGATGATTTTGCGTTTTTTCATCTAGTCTCCTAAAGTTTGGCATAAGATTCTATGAACGCAGTCCAAAATGCACAGAATCTCTTAAGAATTTTTTAGCCTCTCTGAAAGCTTTTGTATGCGCTCGCTTAGTTCATCGAAGTCCTTTGCCCCATCAAGATAGCTAAAAAAATCATTTTTGAGTGCTTGGAGACTCCTAAAGGTATCGATAGCCTTTTGCCCCTCTGGCGTGAGGCGCGTGCCGCTGTCCTTGCCCCCGCCGGCATTTGAGATGACGAGCGGATTTGGCACGGCGAGTTTGTTGGCGATGTCTATGCTATCCCACGCCGCTTTGTAGCTCATTTTCATCTGTTTTGCAGCCTTGGAGATCGAGCCGCTCTCTTTGATTCGCTCTAGTAGCTCGATCCTCCCCGCACCCAAATAACTCTTAGAATCCTTTGTAATCCACAATCGAGAATCTACATTCATATTCCACCCCCTAATATTAAAATCTAATACACCACCACATACACCACACGCGGTCCATGCACGCCAAACACCGTTTGTAGCTCGATATCTGCCGTGCGTGAAGGTCCGGCTACAAAGATGATATTTGTGGGCAAAATCTCCGTGCCACTGCGCTCCCTCTCATAGCTCTTGATATGCTCTATCCCCGCATAAAGTGTCTCTACGATAGCCTCTTTTTTGAGCAAATAAATGCAGTTATTGGTGATGAGTGAGCTTAGACGCGGAGCTTGTGGATTAGCACTTAGCCCAACGATCCCTAGATTTGCCACGCCACAGCGCGCCTCCACGATAGAAGTGTCAATTTTAAAAAGCTCCTCACGCACAGAATCTACGCTTTGGGTATAAGGGATAAGCGCGCAATCCACGCCCTTAAACTCCAACTTCACATCAGCGTTATAGAGCACCTGCTTTGCCTGCACTTCTTTTAGAATCTGCTCTATGGTGGATTCTAGCTCCTGCGGGCTAGATTCACGCACGATGGCTTTATTGTTGGTTTGGTTGAGTTTGTATTCCTCCAAAAGCTCCTTGTGCGTGTAGTTCATCGGATTAGCATAGCACACGCTTGGGGCTGGGATATGGGCGTTGTTTTTCAGAGAATCCCGCACACGCCCTAAAATCTCATTTTTACTCATAAATCACTCCTTGCATTTGGGATACTTTTTTGTGAAGCCCGCCGCTAATGTGTGGGAACTCGCGGTATTTCACCCAAGTCTTTAGCAATGGCACAAAGGGCGCAAACACCTTGCCAAGTGGGGCGAAAACTCCCGCTAAGCCTAGCGCAAACCGCCATTTGCTAGGGCTTGTCGCTAGGTTTGCAAACTGCGCCATTGCTTTGATTTCAGCGGGATTTTGTGTGGTTACATCTGTCCCCACCACGCTTTTACGCCCCTGCCCCACACGCTCAGAGCGCAAATCCCTAATGAGCTCTGCAAGTGGGATTTTCACCGGACACACTTCAGAGCACCGCCCACAAAGCGAGCAGAGATCAAGCATAGGACTAAATTTATTTAGCCCAAAAAGTTGGGGGGAGATCACCTCGCCAATAGGTCCGGGATAGGTGCTCAAATACGCGTGCCCGCCGATTTTGTCATACACGGGGCAGTGATTGAGGCAAGTGCCGCAGCGGATACAGCTAAGCGCGCGGTAATAGTGTGCATCGCTTAGCATTTGTGAGCGGTTGTTATCAAGCAGGATGATATGCACCTCTTTGGGTCCATCAAGCTCGCCGCTTTTGCGTGGGGAAGTGATGATGTTGTTGTAGCAGGTTACGGGTGCGCCAGTGGCAGAGGGGATTAGCAGGGCATTAAGCGTGCTAGCGTCTTCAAAGCTCTCAATGACTTTTTCGATCCCACAAAATGCGATATGGATATCACACGCCGTGGTGCTCATACGCCCATTGCCCTCATTTTCTAGTAGCCATATTGCCCCTTCCTTAGCAATGGCAAAATTCACGCCACTAAGCCCTAGCCTAAATTCCTTAAACTCTTTTCGCAAATGCACGCGCGCAATTTCATTGAGTTTTTCGGGCTCTGATTCTAGCGGCGCGCCAAGCTTTTGGTGGAAAATCTCGCCGATTTGGTAGCGGTTTTTGTGGATTGCTGGGGCGACGATATGCACGGGTGGCTCATCAATAAGCTGGATAATAATCTCGCCCAAATCCGTTTCAATAGGCTCTAGTCCCTTAGCTTTCAAAAACGCATTGAGGTGAGTTTCCTCGCTCGCCATCGACTTGCCTTTTAGAATCTTAGTAATGCCATTTTTTTGCATCACTTCAAGCACGATTTGGTTTGCTTCCTCGCTGTTTTTTGCCCAATGCACGATAAAGCCATTTTTTAGCGCGTTAGATTCAAACTCCTCTAGCAGGCTATCGAGTTTGGAGAGGTTTTTTTGCTTAATCTCCTTGCCCTTTTGCCGCAGAGCTTCCCAATCCAAAAACCGCGTAGAGATGAGCTTTTTGCGATTGCCCTTAAGCGTATCCATCACACTTAAGAGATTTTTGCGTAGCTGGGCGTCCTCTAGTTTGGTATGCACGATATCGTGGTATTGCTGCTTGATACTGCTCATATTGCCTCCTTATAGTCCGATTCGCTGTGCCAAAAAATCATACCAATGCATAGGCTTGACGCCCACGCCCTGCTTTTTCATCGCACCAGATATGTTTAGCAAGCACCCCGCATCCGCGCTTAGGATATACTCCACGCCTCTTGAGGCGATGTCTTGCACCTTTTGGGTTACCATAGCGTTTGAAATCTCGGGCTCTTTGACGCTAAAGGTGCCGCCAAACCCGCAGCACTCCTCCTCCCTCTCTAGCTCGATAAGCTCGACATTGCTAAGGCTTCTAATAAGATTTTTTGCAGAATCTATACATTTGGCTGTGCGCAGCGCGTGGCAGTTGCTATGCCAAGTAACCTTTGTAGGCGCGCCCCTATCCTCATAGCGCACTTTAAGCACAGAATCTAAAAACTCGCTAAGCTCATAGATTCTGCTGCTAAATGCCCGCGCCTCCTCCTCATACTCACTGCCCTCAAATAGCTCGATGTAATCGACTTTCATCATACCCGCACAAGAACCGCTAGGTAGGATAATAGGCTCACTACCTTTAAAAAGATTCATATTATGGAGGGCGATTTTTTTGGTCTCCTCATAATAGCCGGAGTTAAAGCTAGGCTGTCCGCAACAGGTTTGATCCTTTTTGAAGACGACTTGCACGCCCTCTTTTTGCAAAAGCTTGATACTATTGACACAGGTATCGGCAAACGCCGCCGCACCGATACAGGTCGAGAAAAAATACACTCTCAAGATTGTCTCCTTGCTTGAAGTTTGTCGTTGTCTGCGTATGATACCCCAGTCCTGCTTCAAGCAATATCAAAAGTGCTCATTTCTTTTAGAATTTATTAAGTTTTGTTTCAAAACTACATTCTTTGCGGATTTGTGCGCGAAGTTTTTGGCGTTTGTCTTTTGCTTTTATAAAAAAAATGTTAAGCTAGTAAAGATAAGGCGTGGATAAGATTCTATAACACACAGAATCTAACGCTTTGGAGTTTTGACTATGGAGGTGCTTCTTATGGAGACTCAGGTGCTTGGGTGGGTGCAAAACTATGATCCACTAAATATGTGGCTAAGCGCGTTTGTAGCGTTTTTACCTATTGCGATGTTTTTTGTCTCGCTTGTGGTGTTAAAGACAAAGGGACATACTGCAGGATTTTTAACCGTTGCGCTTGCGGCGATTATCGCGGTGTTTGTGTATGGTATGCCTGCAGACAAAATGCTTTGGAGCTTTGTGTATGGCGGGCTGTATGGTGTGTGGCCTATTGCGTGGATTATCATTGCGGCGATTTTTCTCTACAAAATCACTGTAAAATCGGGCTATTTTGATATCTTGCGTGAATCTATTATCGCTATCACACCCGATCAGCGGATTCAGGTTATCCTCATTGGATTTTGTTTTGGGGCGTTTTTGGAGGGGGCTATCGGCTTTGGTGGTCCCGTGGCGATTACTGCGGCATTGCTCGTGGGGCTAGGCTTGCGTCCATTGTATGCGGCGGGGCTGTGTATGATTGCCAATACCGCGCCGGTGGCTTTTGGGGCGGTTGGGATACCAATCACGGCGATGGCAAAGGCAGTCGATGTCCCTGCGATTGAGATTTCTGCGATGGCAGGGCATATGCTCCCACCACTCTCGCTTTTTATCCCCTTTTTCCTCATTTTTTTGATGAATGGTTTTAAGGGGGTCAAAGAGACTTGGCCCGTGGCACTTGTGGCAGGTGGGAGCTTTGCGATTGTGCAATATATCACCGCAACATACCTAGGGCCAGAGCTACCCGATATCGCTTCAGCGGTGGTATCTATCATCGCAGTGGCAGTATTCCTTAGATTTTGGCAGCCAAAGAATGTTTTTAAATTTGATGAGAGCGTGGGTGGCAGTGCGAGCATAGAGGCGAAAAAATATTCTACCAAAGACATTGTGCTTGCGTGGTTGCCATTTGTGCTACTTATCGTAGTCATCGTGATTTGGACACAAGGTTGGTTCAAAGATCTCTTTGTCGCAGCAGGCGCGAAGCTCTCCACGGGTGGCGTGGCACAAGAAGCCGGAATCTTGAATTTTTCTGTGTTTAAAGTCGCTTTCCCAAGCCTTGCTGAGATTTTGCAGCATTATCCTGTCGTGCCAGAATCAAGTGGCAATGTGCCGGTAAAATCCGTGCTTGAGTTTTCACTCATCAACGCCACGGGGACCTCTATCCTCATTGTTGCCATCATCACGATGTTTTTGCTCAAAGTCAAGGTTTCCACTGCGGTGGCGACTTTTGGCGAGACTTTAAATGAGATGAAATTTGCCATTCTTACCATCGTGCTTGTGGTGGGCTTTGCGTTTGTTTCAAACTATAGCGGCTTATCAGCGTCTTTAGCCCTAGCTCTAGCGCAAACCGGCGATGCCTTTGCGTTCTTCTCGCCTGTGGTGGGTTGGATTGGCGTGTTCCTAACCGGTAGTGATACAAGCTCAAACCTCCTCTTTGGGACATTGCAGCAGCTTACTGCAAGGCAGCTTGATATACCAGAAGTGCTGTTCCTCGCGGCAAACTCTGTGGGTGGAGTTGTAGGCAAAATGATCTCTCCACAAAGTATTGCAATCGCGTGTGCGGCGGTGGGATTAGTCGGTAAAGAATCCGATCTCTTTAGATTCACGATTAAATACTCCATAATCTTTGTGATTGGTATTGGTATCTTTACCTATGCTATCGCGTTTTGGATGCCTTGGCTAATCCCCTCGGCATAGAGACTAACCCCCTAGATTCTAGGGGGCTTAAAAGATATATTTATGATGAGATTGTGTAGGCATTGTGTGCGCGTTTGGCTTTTTGCTCTTATTATAAATGTATCTTTGGCGCAGGCAAAAAGTGGCTTTGAGATTTTTGGCGATGCAATGCAGGTGCTGCCCTTTGTCATGATGGCATATAGCTATGCTAGTGATGATATGGAGGGTGTGAAACAACAAGCTCTAGGCTCGGCGGTTACCCTAGCGGGCACATATCTCATCAAGCAGGGCTTTGTGATCCTCTCGCGCTCTAGTGAAAATCTCGCAAGTATCTCCCAACGCCCAAATAATGGCAGCTATGATGGGTTTCCCTCTGGGCACACTTCATTTGCGTTTTCTGCAGTGGGCTTTGCACACAAGCGATATGGGTGGAAATTTTCCGTGCCTTTGGGGGTTTTAGCTACGCTCACGGGTGCTTCGCGCGTGTATGCGCAGCGACATACCACAGAGCAGGTTCTCGCTGGTGCGGCTTTGGGGTTTTTTGTCTCATACGCCTTTGCGAGCAAGCTAGAATCTCACAATATGGCACTTGCCGTGGGTGTAACTCCTCATAATGGCTATATGCTTAGCGTGTATAAGCGTTTTTAAAAGTTGGAATCTCTTTTGCTTTAAGCAGAGTAAAAATCACATCAAAGGAATGAAAATGAAAGACAAAGTGCTTAGAGGTTCTATCATAGCAGCTATCGCATTAGCGATGGGTGGTTGCAGTTTGCTTGAAGTAGGAGGCGAGACGCGCGGTGCTAGCAATGGATTGATCCCACCAAGTGCGCAGCCAAACTACGCACCAATCCAAGCACCCACATACCCACCTATGCCCGGGTATAACACAAACCCAAACCTTATGGCACAGCCTGCCTTGGCACAGCCACAGCGCGTGAATACAATGGTGATTGATAAGGTCGAGGTTTCGGGTATGCGCGATCACGATCGCGATCCAAAGTTTGAGCGAGATGAGATCCTCACACCTAAGCAGTCAGAATCTCTTATCCCAAATTCCCCAATGCTCACAGAAAACAATGTCATCGAGCTCAATGCAGTGGGTATGGGGATACCACCAGAAAACACGATTTCGCCCGGTCAGGCTATGGCTCTTGCCAAGCGCGCTGCGATTGTCGATGCGTATAGACAAATCGGCGAGAAAATGTATGGTATCCGCTTGAATGCACAGGATACGGTAAAGGATATGGTGGTGCAAAACTCCACAGTCAAAACAAAAGTCCAAGCCCTTATCCGTAATGCCGAGATTAGCGAGAGCATTTGGAAAGATGGTGTGATGCAAGTGAGCATGCAGCTAAAGCTTGATGGTAGAATCTGGCACAAAGTCCTCTCTGGCGGTAAATAATCCCTAGCGCAATGCACAAAATAACCTCCTATTTTTTTTGCATTGTTTGTGCCGTCTTACTAAGTGCGTGTGCGGAGCTAGGCGATAGCTTCTCCACGCTCTTTCAGACAGATACCCAATCCTCCCAAGAAGAAGTCATCAAGCCCACAAAGTTTAAAATCCTAGAGATTCGCTCCCCCCAAATTTCTTTTTATGATTTTGCCACGATCACTTATAAGAAAAAAGCCACAGAGCTCAAACTCTATAAGCTAGGCAAAGTCGTGGGGAGTATCACGATAAAGCCCTCATCAATCTGCTTTAATGATGATTGTCTAGGCAAGTGGAATGCGGCAAAAAACTTCTTTGGTGCGGTGAGTTATGGGAATTTGTTTGAGGATATTATCTTTGGGCGCGATATTTTTGATGGCGAGGGCAAGGGGATAGCCCCAAATGGGGCGATGATGCAATGGTTTGTGAAGTCTGGACAGGAGATTTATTATGAGCGTAATGAGGCTTACACAATATTCCAAAACAAAAGTAACGGCGTGCTCATAGGCATACAGCAATACAATGTCAAAAGTAAGAAAAATAAGCCTAATGCAGAGCAGCATTAAGCTCGATTTTTCTATTGCTCCTAAAGGCGATCATTTTGCCGCTTGTAGAATCTTGCCTAAAATGCACGCCATTTTTGCCTGAAAGCTCTCTGCCTTTGTAAAGCCCGCTTGGATTAATCACAAAATCTGTGTTGATTTGGGTGAGCTTCTCTGCCTCTGCTTTAGGGATCTCAAAAATCGTGCCCGCTAGCACCGCAATCCCACCATCGACGATGCACCCATCGCCTAGACTGATACCCGTGGAGCTATTGACGCCTAGTAGGCAGTTTTTGCCAATGCTAATGGGCTCGGAGTTCCCACCGCTTAGCACGCCCAAAATACTTGCGCCACCGCCGATATCGCTTCCTTCACCCACCACGACGCTTGAGGAGATTCTGCCCTCATTCATACACGCGCCCATCGCGCCGGCGTTAAAATTCACATAGCTAGCCCCGGGCATTTGTGTGTAGCCACCAGTGCCTAAATACGCGCCAAAGCGAGTTTTTGCACTATCAAGCAAGCGGATATTATCATACTGCGGGATCACCTGCATTAGGTATCGGGGGAATTTATCGACAAAATCGATAGTGGGGAATTTGTTTTTGAGTTTGAGGGCGATCTCTTTTTTGCGTAGCCACTCTAGCTCATAGGGCTTATTGCCGCTCCACGCGACATTGCTAAGTAGTCCAAAGATTCCATCGAGGTTGAGGCTGCGCAGAGGGGCTTTGCCTAGAGAGAGAGCTAAGAGTTTCATATACGCGCTCTCCACGCTTTGACATACAGAATCTGCATACAGCACGCAGAATCTATACTTCGCCTCGCCACGGCAGTTTCTAAGCTTGCCCTTTTTGGCGATTTTGTGCAGCTCTAAAATCACTTGGATATTTTTGTGTGTCTCGCTATCGCACAGAGATTCTCGCAAAAATGGCTCATAGAGTTCCAAGGCTTTTTGCAAAAAGCTCTCATTGACGCCATATACGGATTCATTTTCATTTTGTGAGATGAGTGAATCTGCCTGCTTGGCAGCAAAGCTAAGCACGGCGTAAGTGCCTAGATTCTCCCCCTGCCAATTAAGCAATGGATAAGTCGCACAAAGGATTTTTTGCGAGCATTTGCCTATATCCACGCGTGCGATACCAAAGCCTAGTGGCTGCCTATAGCTAGGATCTTTTTGGAAGGAATCAACGAAGTTTTTAAATTTTTCCATTTTTGTCTCCTATTGTCTTCTAAATGTGGGCTATTTTGTGTGCAAAAAGCAGGAATTGTAGCAAAAATTTGACGAAGAATGCTTAAGCAAGCCCAAATGCCAAAGTGGGTAAAAAAGTAATGCAGTATAGGATTTGTTTGCAAAATTTACTTTGTGTTTAGGGTTTAATAGAGCCTTAATATTGAAATTTATAGAATCTTTAAGTGTTCAGAGATACCAAAAATAAGGAGTGGATATGCAGAATAATAGTCCTGCTTTAGAATACGACTACAGCATAGCGAAGTTATTCGTGTTTTCTGTGCTAGCATTTGGTTTTGTTGGATTGCTTCTTGGCGTGGTTGCCGCGTTTCAGCTTGCGATCCCAGAGCTTAATTACCTCGCATCAGAGTATGGGACTTTTGGGAGAATAAGACCATTGCACACTAATGGGATTATTTATGGATTTACCTTGAGTGGTATTTGGGCGTCTTGGTATTATTTGGGACAAAGAGTGCTAAAGATAAGCTATCTTGAGCACCCATTTTTGCGTGCTGTTGGGCTATTGCACTTTTGGCTTTATATCGTGCTTATGGTTTTGGCAGTGATCACGCTTTTTGGAGGTTTGACACAATCTAAAGAATATTCTGAGCTTATTTGGCCCCTTGATATTTTGGTGGTTGTAGTATGGGTGCTTTGGGGCGTTAGTCTCTTTGGCAGTATGGGCGTGAGGAGAGAAAAAGTCATTTATATCTCATTATGGTATTTCATAGCGACATTTGTAGGCGTTTCTGCTCTGTATATCTTTAACAACCTCTCAGTTCCCACAGGTTTGGTGGCTGGAGTGGGCAGCTGGTGGCATTCGATCTCATTTTATGGCGGGACAAACGATGCGATGGTGCAGTGGTGGTGGGGACACAATGCTGTGGCATTTGTATTCACTTCTGGTATTATCGGGCTTATCTACTACTTCCTGCCAAAAGAATCTGGACAGAGAGTGTTTTCGTATAAGCTCACACTCTTTTCGTTTTGGGGCTTGATGTTTGTGTATATTTGGGCTGGCGGGCACCACCTCATCTACTCGACGACTCCTGATTGGATTCAGACACTTGGCTCGGTATTTTCTGTGATTTTGATTTTGCCCTCTTGGGGGACAGCGATCAATATGCTCCTTACAATGCGTGGCGAGTGGAATCAGATTAAAGAATCTCCGATGATTAAGTTCCTAATCCTTGCTTCCACATTCTATATGCTCACGACACTAGAGGGACCCATTCAGTCTATCCGCTCTGTAAATGCCCTAGCGCACTTCACTGATTGGATTATCGGGCACGTGCATGATGCGGCACTTGGCTGGGTAGGATTTATGGTAATCGTGGCTGTGTATCATATGGTGGCTAGAATCTTTAAGCGCGAGATTTATTCCAAAAAGCTTATGGACGCGCAATTCTGGGTGATGACTACGGGCATTATCCTCTACTTCTCAAGTATGTGGATTGCGGGTATTACCCAAGGTATGATGTGGAGAGCGACAAACGAGTATGGAAGCTTGATTTATAGCTTTATCGATACAGTGCGCGATATCGTGCCATACTACTATATCCGTGCGATTGGTGGCTTGCTCTACTTGGTTGGCTTTATCATATTCCTCTACAATGTCTTTATGACTATCACTTCAGGTAGAGTGCTTGACAAAGAGCCTGCCAACGCTACACCTATGGCAGCTTAAGTAAGGAGGTAGGTTATGTTTAGTTTCTTAGAAAGAAATCCATTCTTTTTCACGCTTGCTTTTTTGGTTGTGTTTGCTATCGCGGGGCTTGTGGAGATTCTACCCGGGTTTGCCAAGACAGCGCGTCCGATTGAGGGATTGCAGCCTTATAGTCTGCTAGAGACTGCAGGGCGACAAGTCTATATCGCAGAGGGTTGTTATAACTGCCACTCTCAACTTGTGCGCCCCTTTAAGGCCGAGACAGATCGCTATGGTGCCTTTAGTCTTAGCGGTGAGTATGCGTATGATAGACCATTCCTTTGGGGATCTAAGAGGACAGGTCCGGACTTGCACAGAATCGGGGACAAGAGCTCCACAGATTGGCATGATGGGCATATGTGGGAGCCCACTTCGCGTGTAGCGGGTTCTATTATGCCTGCATATAAGCATCTTTATACAAAAGATGTGGATTTTGAGACTGCCTTTGCTGAAGCCTACACACAAAAGGTTGTCTTCAATGTGCCTTATGATGTAGAGGGTGGTGTGCAAATTGGTGCAGATGAGTATGTCAGAGGCGATGCCAATACGCTTGCAAAGGCAAAAGAAATCTTTATGAAAGAAGCCAAAGTAATCGTCGATGAAATGGTAAATCAAGATGTCAAGGCGGCATTTGAACGAGGCGAGGTTAAAGAAATCGTCGCGCTTATTGCGTATATGAATAGCCTAAGCCAAAAGCGTCGATCACCACTACAATAAAAGGATAGCAGATGTTCGTAGAGTTCATAAGTGAATATGCAGGCGTGCTTTACACGCTTGGCACACTTGGGCTTGTGGTGTTTTTGTATAGCTATGCTTATCATATGTATGTTGCGCAAAAAAGAGGCGAGAGGGATTATGAGAGATATGCGGACTTGGCATTGCACGATGGCTTAGAAGACGAACTCATCGAACCACGCGAGGCAATACAATCAAAAAGATAAGTAAGGAGGAGTTTCAATGCAATGGTTTAATTTATCAGACAGCGTAAATGCCTTAGCACTCTTAGGCGCGGCGGTCATTTTGGTGCTTACTGTGTTTATTATGGGCTTGTATCTCAAAAAGATTAAAGACGCAAAGCAGAGTGATGGCGAGCAGCTCGAGCATACTTGGGATGGTATAGGCGAGTTTGCCAACAATATCCCCATTGGTTGGGTGGCTTGCTTTGGCGCGGTTATCCTTTGGGGATTTTGGTATTTTTTCCTAGGCTATCCGCTCAAATCCTTTTCACAGATTGGTCAATACAATCAAGAAGTGCAAAAATACAACGCCGCGTATGCAGAAAAATGGAATGGTTTAGAATCTGTAGAGCTTAGAGAGATGGGGCTTAGTATCTTCCAAGTGCAATGCGCGCAATGCCACGGCCCGGAGGCGGATGGAATGGATGGCAAGGCACAGAATCTCGTGATTTGGGGCAAGGAAGAGGGTATCATCGATGTGATAAAAAATGGTAGCAAAGGACTAGGCTATATGATGGAGGAGATGGCTCCTGTGGAAGTCAGCGATGAGGAAGCTAAAGCGATCGCGGCGTATGTGATGAAAACTTTCTCTGCTAAAAAAGAGACAAAATACCCCCTAGAAGTGGAAAAGGGCAAAGATCTCTTTGAGATTCATTGCACCGCGTGCCACGGCGATGATGGTAAGGGTATGGAAGGCATGGCTTTGGATTTGACTACTTATGGCTCGACCTCCTTGTTGCATAAGGTGCTAAATCAAGGCAAGCGTGGCAATATCGGGATTATGCCTTCTTTTGGTTAT
Organism: uncultured Helicobacter sp.; assembly: GCF_949282165.1. Classification (NCBI taxonomy): domain Bacteria; kingdom Pseudomonadati; phylum Campylobacterota; class Epsilonproteobacteria; order Campylobacterales; family Helicobacteraceae; genus Helicobacter; species uncultured Helicobacter sp. The sequence goes on from NZ_CASDOV010000002.1 coordinate 71,907, forward strand.
GCCAACTTCGCGCCAGCCCAAGAGGAAGCGCTCAATGAATATATCCAGTCATTGACTGCTCAAGAATAAGGAGGAAGCTTATGGATAAATTGTTTGGTATCAATGGATTAGCCGGATTTTTGATAGCGGTTGTGGCGTTGCTCGCGGTTGTTGGGGTTTTGGGGACTTGCGCTATCAAGACGCAGCAAGCCCAAGCGACAAACTTCTACAAGATAGAATCACAAAGCAGCATTGAGCAAAATGTCAAAGATGCCTCTGCGTATTATAAAAATGCAAAGGAGTAGTCTATGAAGCTAACACCTATGGAAAAAGTGCTTGCGACACTTATCATCATCACTATCCTAGCGACGATTGCTATGCCTTTTATCCCCGATCTCTTTTTGCATCTCGTGTAGATGAGAGTTATTGCATTGTGCCTTATGTGTTTTGGGTTGGCACTAGCCCAAAACACGATGAGTGAATCTAAAGCCGTGGGCTATGCGCCCATACAATTTGCCCAAGATGATGATAATCTACTCGTGCCTAAGACAAAGGAGTTTATCGATAGGCTAGGGGCGGAGCTTTTAGAGAAAACGGGATTTTTGCTTAAGGTAGTTGTGGTAGAAGATAGCCAAAAAGCCCTTGCTGCTTTAAGCAAAGATCTCGCCATAGAATCTACAGAATCTATACCAAATTTTGCACCCACTACAAAATCAGATTCTCGCACTTCTCGTGATGCCCGCGCACAGGCGCGAGAGCTCTACAGGCAGTATCTGCAAGATTCTGCCCTTTCCAAGCCCTATGCGATGATAGTAATGTATGTCAAAGATCAGCAGATTGAATTTGTGCTAAGCGATAGGGAAGTGTTTGACAAAGAATTAGAGGAGCGCGTGTATTTTGAATATATGGTGCCCCTGCTCCCAAAGCGCGGCGAGAGCCCTAAGAGAGAGCAGATTTCAGCCATTATGTTTAATGGATATAGTGAAGCGGCGGATTTGGTAGCACTGCATTATGGCAAAACCCTAGAGCTCAATGTCCCGCGCGATGAGAGTGGGGGCAAGGAATTTGTCAAAATCAGTATGATGAGTATGCTTGTTGTCCTGCTTGGCGTGCTGGGATTTGTGTATATCACATCGAGATTTTTGAAAAAATAAGGATAAAAATGCAAAAAAACTATTGGCCTATAGCGATTGTGGGGATTATCCTCTTTGGGATTGTGATTATTAGCGTAGGCGTGATGATAGCGGTAAAAAATCCCGTGGTTGATGAGCAAATGTATGGCGGCAAGAAGCGCGATATCGATGAGCAGATAAACGCCATACTTCAAGAGCAAAGAGACTTTGAATCCAGAGCCAAAGCCACATTGCATATGGGCGATGAGAAAATCGCGCTCCGCACGCCCTATCTTATCAAAAAACTCCCCAAGCACTCCGCTGCCCTAATTCCCGAATTTAGCGAGCCTTTTATCGTGAGCATTGGTTATGAGGGCATAGGCATTGCTGCGGTGAATCTTAGCATTACGAGCTTTATGCAAGGGGTAAAAGATAGCGAGCCTATAGCCCTTAGCCTTGATACCAAAAATGTAAGAAAGTCTGGTTCAGACTACATCTTACCCGCACCCTTGGTATTTGCCAAAGATGGTCGCTATAAGCTAAATTTTCACATCATTTATAAGGATTTTGCAGATGCCAATGCCACAAAGTCCGCGTATTTTGAGCAAGAAATTTTCTATCGTGCCAAATAGATGAAACCTCCAAAGCCCATAAGCCCCAAACCCACGCACTGCCTAAGCGCGCAAAATAACCACAGCTTAGAATCTAATCCATACAAAAGCACTAAGCCTGCGTTTATTATGGTGGAGTGCGTGCTTGGCTTGGTGCTATGCGCGTTGGCACTTGGGATTGTCTTTAGCTTCCAGCAGTATATGAGCCACAGACTTGCTTCCCTCCATACACGCACGAGCAGCGGGGCGGATATGCTCCATATCCTTGCTACCACTCCACACCCCTCTAGTCTCCAGACTAACACCCACACTTACCAGACACACCACCATATTTATCGCGCGCCCACGGCGCTACCCTATAGTCTGCATTATCTCCAACCCATCTCTGTGCGCTAGGGGCTATATGCGCAGAGCCTTTGTCGCGTTTGAGATGCTTTGGAGTATCGTGATTTTTGGCATTGTTGGGATTGCGTGTGTGAGCGTGGCACTGCACTTCACACGCTTTTTGCTAGCGAGCTCGCCACAGAGGTTGCTAGATTCCCAAATCGCACTTTTGCGCATTGAAAACCTCCTAAGCCAAAGCGTGGATTTGCGCCTAAGCCCTAGTAGTGCGAGCTTTTTGCTCCTAGATTCAGAGCGGCTGCTAGGCTATGGGGATAAGACATTTGCTAATGCGCGTTTTTACAACGACACGCTTTTGCCCCAAGCACCTATTGAGATTTTTGCCCTGCAGGGCGATGAGATTGTTTTTAGCTCGCCCCTTGCCCCGCAGAGCTTTAAGCCTAGCCAAAATCTCGTGCTTGTGTGCCAGAGCGCGGTGGATTCAGAGGATTTTATAGAATCTATCGTAAAAGTCGTGAGTGTGGGGAGTGATAGGCTTAGGCTAGATTCTGTGCCCTCATCTCTGTGTCGCGCCGCGCTGCCTCTGCAAGAGAGGCGCATAGAGATTAGCCACCACCACGACGCGCTTTGGCTCAATCAAGAGCTTTTGCTAGAAAATGTGCGAGACTTTGCCCTGCAGTTTTACCCACAGGAGCGTTTTGTGGGCTTTAGATTCTGTATTGGGCAGCGCTGCTTTGAGGGCGGGAGCTTCGTGGGTGTGAAAGCCGCGTTTTTGTAGGGGGGATTTGTGAGCGATATGGGAGTTAGGATTGTGCGGGAGAAACCTATGCGCGCGGCGTTTTGTAGCTATTATGCGGTGTTTATGCTCGCCTTTGTATCGATGTGCGTGGGCTCCATCATCGCGCTCTCGCCAAACGCGCCACTCTCGCATATCCACGCCTACACTCAGCTCCGACTCTATGCCAAGAGTATGTATGAAATGCAGATTTTATGCCTTAGATCTTTTGATTATGCGCGCTGCCAGCACCAAGAGTTTCGCCCAAGCGCGCATTATCGTATCCAGAGCCACCTCACGCCCTTTGGGGATTCTCTCTTACTACTTGATGTGAGCGTGCAGGCACAAAACCCCATCACCTCCTTGCAACAAAATGTCCTAAATAGACACATTGTCCTAAAAAGATAACTCTTTAATCATCTCTTTTGCAAATTTATCCTACAATGGCGCATATTTTTGTCAAAAGGAGTTTGTATGTTTCACGAATACAGAGATGAGGTTACCCAGCTAAAGACACACGATGCGCATTTTGCAAAGATTTTTGATGAGCACAACGCGCTTGATGATAGGATTAAGCGCATAGAAGATGGCGATGAGTTGCTCACAGATATGGAGCTAGAAGTGCTCAAAAAGCAAAAGTTGCGCTTGAAAGATGAAGCTTATGCGATGATTCTCAAATATCGCAAAGAGCAGGGCAAATAAGCACCAAAGCAAAATCTATGCATATTGATGATACGACTTTGGCGAAGCTGCAGCGGCTTGGCAGTATTAAAATCGATGGGGATAAGCACGATGAGATAAAAGCCCAGCTTGATGAGATTCTAGGATTTGTAGAAAATCTAAACTCCCTCAAACTTGATGAGATAGCACCACTTGCAGAGCTAAAAACCCCATTGCGCGATGATGTGGTGGTGGATTCTCATATCGCTACAGATGTGCTAGCGTGCGCACCCAAAGCCCAAGATGGCTTTTTCATCGTCCCCAAAATCATCGAATGAATCTCGATTCTATCAAGCTCCCTTTAGAGTGGAAGGAACTGCTCAAAGAGGAGCTTGAGAGCGCGTATTTTGATGAGATCAGAGACGCCTACTACGCCCAGCTAAAGCTTGGCAAAACCCTCTACCCACCCCCACGATTACTATTTAACGCTTTTGAGAGCACGCTTCCCCAAGAGGTGCGCGTCGTCATACTCGGACAAGATCCCTACCACGGCAGCGTGGCGGTGCGCGATGGGGAGCGTCTCGTGGAGATTCCACAGGCGATGGGCTTATCTTTTTCTGTCCCCTCTCCCTTGCCGCCCCCACCTTCACTCAAAAATATTTACAAAGAGCTCGCGCGCACCACGGATTTTATCCCGCCCCCACACGGGGATTTGAGTGCGTGGGCGCGGCGGGGCGTGCTGCTGCTAAATAGTATCCTAAGCGTGGAGGCAAATGCCCCCGCCTCTCACAAGCACTTGGGGTGGCAGCGATTTAGCGACGCGGTGATCTCTAGGCTTTGCGCATCGCGCGAGGGGATTGTCTTTATGCTATGGGGCAATTACGCTAGGCAAAAGGCTTGGCTCATTGATAGCGCGCGGCATTGTGTGATCACCGCGCCGCACCCCAGCCCGCTTGCTAGGGGCTTTGTGGGGAGTGATTGTTTTGTGAAGGCAAACGCCTATCTGCGCGCGCGCGGGGAAAGCGTGGATTGGAGCTTGTGAGTGCGGGCTGTGCTCTGTGTGTGTCTGTGGGTGAATCTAGCCTTGAGCACGGGGGCGTTTGAATCTATGCGCGCGTATTTTTGGTATAAAAATGGGCATTATGAGCGTGCCTTGGGGGATTATGAGCGTATTTATGCCGCGCAGAGGCATTGTGAGAATGCCTACAATCTCGCCAATGTGTATTACAAAATGGGCGTGTATGCGAGCGCGGTGCGATTGTATCAGGAGGGCTTGGAGCTGCCCTGCGCACACGCCTACTACGCGCTTCTGTGGCACAATCTAGGCAATGCTCTCTTTATGCTTCATCGCTATGTGGAGGCGCACCACGCCTTTGAAAACGCACAGAATCTCGCGCCAAGTGCTGCCACACAGACAAATCTCGCCATCACGCGCGAGCTTTTGGAGCAAAGGAGGGCGGTGGCTGCCATCATTACCAAACCCAAAGCCCGAGATTCTCGCGAGATTGAGAGCACCGCCCCGCTCCTAGCTCTACAAATCGCCAAGTCAGAGGAGATGAGCACAAAAGATGTGGGCTTAGATTCTGTGGATTCTATAGAATCTATCAGCCCCGAGGCGGATTCTACGCCTAGCCAAAAGTCCGGGCTAGAGCGCAAATTAAAGCCGTGGTGAAACAAGAAAATGGCATAATGTGGGGATTTTGAGAATACGGAGACAAAGGAGCGGATAATGGCGATTTTTGCAGCGAACTTCAAATGCAACCTCACGCGCGCGCAAACTAAGGCGTATATCGCCGAGCTTGAGGCGTATCTTAGCAGGCGTATGGGAGTAGATTCTAACGGGGCGGATTGTAAGGCGGATCTTACGAGAGATTCTAAAGAGCGCGCGGAGGTGTTTGTTTTCCCCAATCAGGCGGCGTTGCTTGAGAATGCCTATACATTCGTGCGTGTGGGCGCGCAAAACGCGCATTGTGTGGAAAATGGTGGCTTTACCGGCGAGATAGGCGCGCAGCAGCTCAGGGAATTTGGGATAGATTCTATCCTCATTGGGCATAGCGAGCGGCGCACGATTTTTGGGGAGTCTCAAGCGTATATCGCGCAGAAGTTTGCGTATTTTGCCAAGGCGGGATTTAGGATAATCTATTGCATAGGCGAGGATCTCGCGGTGCGTCAGAGTGGGGGCGTGGAGGCGTTTTTGCGCGCGGAGTTTGAGGGGATTAATGCGCAGTATGAGAATCTCATCGTGGCGTATGAGCCGATATGGGCGATTGGCACGGGTGTGAGCGCGGGGCTAGAGGATATAGAGCGCACGCATAAGTTTTTGCGCAGCTTCCTCAGTGTGCCGCTGCTCTATGGGGGCAGTGTGAATGAGAAAAACGCAGGGGAGATTATGCGCTTGGCAAATGTCGATGGCGTGTTGGTGGGTAGCGCGAGCCTAGAAGTCGCGAGGTTTTGTGAGATTATATCCATTATTTAGTGCAAGTTTTGCGTGGTAAAGCTTGTTATCGGCAATGTGGGCTTGCCCACATTGCCTCCGCTTACGCGAACACACACGCAATCTTTAAGTGAGATTCTGTGGCTGTCAGCGCGTCAGGAACGCCCCTTGGATTAACATCTTTTCTATAAACCGAGCTAGATTCTAAGCAACTCACAGAATCTACCACTTCAAAAAACCTTATCAAGGCTTTGCCCGATTCAAATAATAGTGCGTGCGGTAGCACGAGCCTAGCAGAATCTATGCCAATAGATTCTGCCATTTTTGCAACGCAAAAATCAAATGAGATGTGTAGCGCGGCAGCGCATACCGACACTCGCCCGCTTCGTGGTGCGCAATCGTTGAGAAAAGGAGGCAGTAGTGCCCTCCGCAACGATTGCGCTAGAAGCGGAAAGAGCGAGGCTCTCCCCTTGTTTGCCGAAAAAGAGCCAACGGGCTGCAAGCGTAGCGCAGCAAAAACGCGGCGCTTTATCTTTTTCGGGGCTAAGGGGAGCGGGGAGGGGATAAACCCCTTTTCTTTTGCGCAAACAAGCGACTTGAAAAATTAGAAAGTATTCGTGAGAATGCGACTCTAAGAAGCTTAGAATCTACAGAATCTAGGGAGCACAGAATCTAAAGCAGATTTAAGGCGATTACAGAATCCAACGCGGAGATTCTAAAAGACGCACAACTTTCAGAATCTAGCCACTTAGATTCTGAAATAAGCACAGAATCTAAAGGGGTTCCAAAAAACGAGCAAGGACAGAATCTAAACAATGCGGAATTTGGGGAATCCAAAGCAGATTCAGAATCTAAGACATTTACAGAATCTAAGGTGGAGATTCTCAAAAGCGTAGAATTGAAAGAGGCTTTAAAAAACGAGCCAATACAGAATCTAAGCCCAACACAATCCACGTAATCCCCCCACAGATTCACAAATGCAAAATCAAGCCTCCAAACAAAGCAGATTCTAAAACACAAAGGCAATCACAGAATCTAAAAAAAGAAAATCTAAGAAGCCTAGAATCTAAAGGAGGTAGAAGCTAAGACATTGCAGAATCTAGCCCGAGAGATTCTTAAACACGCACAGAATCCAAGGAGATTCTAAACAACACATAAAGACAGAATCTAAACTCCAAAAACCCTACAGAATCCAGCGTAGATTCAGAATCTAAAGAGCACACAGAATCTAATCAAACCTTAGAATCTAGCCTCTTAGATTCACGCTCTCACGGATATTTTTTAGATTTTCAAAATCGCTTGTTTGCGCAAAAAGAAAAGGGGTTTCCCCTCTCCCCGCTCTCCCCAGCCCCGAAAAGAATAAAGCGCCGCTTTTTCTTTTCGGCAAACGGGGAGAGTGCCTTGCTTTTTCCTTGTCTAGGCAAAAATGCTAAAAATGCACTACTGCATTTTTTTAACGCATTTTTACCACCACGACAAGGGCGAGGGGCGGTTGGTGCTAGCGCACCTCCATATTGATGTGATTTTTGCTTTGCAAAAATGGCGCAATTTTGCAATTGCGCTTAGGCATCGTGCTTACGCACGCACTATTATTTGAATCGGGCAAAGCCTTGATAAGGTTTTTGGCGTTGTGGATTCTGTAAGTTGCTTAGATTCTAAAAAGTTAGATTTTCTATTTTGTTTTTGTGAATCTTTAGAATCTATGGAGGTAGATTCTGTAATTGCTTGAGAGAATCTACAATTTAGAATCTCTAAAACTCCTCTATCAGGGCTTGGGCAGCCCCCTCGCCTATTTTGCCTCACTTCTTTTGCTTTGGTGGCTTTTCCCTCCTTGTTAGCTCTGCCTCGAGTATGTCTAGTGCCTCTTGGAGCTTTTGTGGGTGGATATAGACATTTTCTTTTTGCGGGTGGGGCGAGGTGTCGCGTGTGTGCCTTACCCCACCCAATGCAGTGCGTCAAAGTGCTCCTTTATCGCAGAATCCACCATCACATCGCTCACAAAGGTGTATTGACTCTCTTTGTTTTTAATCAGCACGCGCAGCTCCCTAGCCCCCTTGTGTGCGTGCGCAAATGTCTTGATCGCCTCAAAGGTGTGCGAGATGGCATTTGCCTGCATCGCTTCAGAATCTATCACGAGAGTAAGCGGCGTGCAGGTGTCAATCACTTGCGGACGCAAATCAAGCGGGATAGACTGAGGGGCTTTGTCTGGCTCGTCTTTGTGCTTTTTGAGGCGCACCTTTTGATCCTTTGCCTCCTCAAGCGTGAGGATCTCCATCACGCGCACTTCCTTTTTGTCATTCATCTCCTCGACTTTGCATTTAAAGGCAAGTGGTTCATCGGGATCGCGGTTTGTGGCTCGCAATTCCTCGATTTTTGCCAAATGCTTTTCAAAAATCGTGAAATTCGAGCTCCCGCCAAAATCTAGCAGCCCCACGCTGCCATAGGGCTTGCCCTTTTTGCTAATCCTGCGCTTGACTTCAATGACTTTGCCAACTAACATACATTGGCTGCCTATCTCGAGGCTGTGGATATCTGCCATCATACTCACGCCCTTAAGCGCGTCTATTTGGGCTTTGAATCTATCGAGCGGATGTCCGCCCAAATACACTCCAAGGCATTCAAACTCATACTGCAAAAGCATATTAGAATCGTATTCTTTGGCGTTGCTGATACTAAGATTCACACTCGTGGTGTCAAAATCCTCTTTGGCAAAAAGCGAGGAGGTATCAAACTGCGCGTTGCCCTTGTCTTTTTGCCGCCCTGCCTCGCAAATGGTGTCGATATTCTCTAGCATACTTTTGCGTGAAAATCCAAGTCCATCGAGGCTGCCGCTTTTGATCAGTGGCTCTAGGGAGCGTTTGGTGAGTTTGGAAAAATCCACGCGCCCGATGAAATCCGCCAAATCCTTGTAGTTGCCATTTTTTTCACGCTCGGATATGATATCTTCAATGGGCGCTTCGCCAAGCCCCTTAATCGCGCTTAGTCCAAAGACGATTTTTTTTACCCCATCAATCTCGCTCACGCCAAAGTCGTTTTCGGAGTAATTCACATGCGGGGGGAGCACCTCGAGGTTTAGTGCCCTCACTTCGTTGATGTATTTTGCTACCGATTCTACTTTGTTCGTCTCGCTGGTAAGCATTGCTGCCATAAACTCGTGTTGGTAGTAGGTTTTGAGATAGGCGGTTTGGTAGGTTATCATCGCGTAAGCTGCCGAGTGGGATTTATTGAATCCATAGCCGGCAAACTTGACGATGAGCTCCCACAAATCCTCGGCTTTTTGCCTATCTAAGCCATTTTTTTGCGCCCCATCGGCAAATTCTTTTTTGAGGCGCAGCATTTCATCGACTTTCTTTTTGCCCATCGCGCGGCGCACGAGATCCGCCCCACCTAGTGAAAATCCACCCACTGCCTGCACGATTTGCATTACCTGCTCTTGATAGACGATGATCCCATAAGTAGGGCGCAAAATCGGCTCGAGTATATCAAAGGCGTAAGCGATGGGTTCTAGCCCGTGCTTGCGCTTGATGAAGTCATCTAACATACCAGATTCCATAGGACCGGGGCGATAGAGCGCGAGCATCGCGATGATGTCCTCAAAAGAGCTTGGTTTTAGCTTTTTGCTGAGATCTTGCATACCCTCAGATTCTATTTGGAAGAGCCCAAGCGTGCTGCCGCTCTGAATCGTCCCAAACACCGCGGGATCTTCCATAGGCATAGTTGTAAAGTCGATATCTATATCATAACGCTTTTTGATGAGCTTGAGTGCATCATCAATCATCGTGAGCGTTTTTAGGCCCAAAAAGTCAAATTTGATGAGATCCACAGGCTCAAGCCAATCCATAGAATACTGCGTAACCACGCCCTTTGTCTTGTCATTAGCATACAGCGGGACTTTGTGCCAAAGCTCTTGGGCAGAATCTATCACGATAGCCGCGGCGTGGATACCTGCATTGCGCTTTAGTCCTTCAAGGGCTAGGGCGCGATCCCACACTTCTTTTGCCTTAGGGTTGTTTTGCACAAGCTCGCGGATTTTGGGCTCTTTTTCCCACGCGCCATCTTTTTCCTTGCCATCTTTGCCCACTTGTTTGGTAAGCGTGATACCTAGCTCATTTGGGATAAGCTTAGCAAAGGCATCAGCCTCGGCATAGGGCATCTCGAGCACGCGCCCTACATCGCGTATCACGCCTTTGGCTAAAAGAGAACCAAAGGTGATGACTTGGGCGACATTGTATTTGCCATACACGCGCGTAACATACTCGATCATCTCGCCGCGCCGCCGTTGGCAAAAGTCCATATCAATATCGGGCATACTCACGCGCTCGGGGTTTAAAAATCGCTCAAAGAGCAAGTCGTATTTGATAGGATCGATATTGGTGATAGCAAGGCTATAGGCTACGAGGCTCCCCGCCGCCGAGCCTCTGCCCGGTCCTACGGGGATACCATTAGTCTTGGCAAAATTCACAAAATCCCACACGATAAGCATATAACCCGGGAATTTCATATTGGTAATGATCTCGATTTCTTGCTCTAGTCGCTCTTTATAGCGCGTGTGCTCACTTTGTGGCACATTTTGGAGTCGCTTAGCTAGCCCCTCGCGGCATTTGTAGGCAAAATACACAGAATCTGTGATAGATTCTATATCCATTCCTAGCACAGAATCTAAGCCCTCTTTTTTGGCGTATTCTTGGGTGTTTTTGAAAGTCGGCGGGGTGGCGGGGGTGTTGTGCAGGATAATCTCGCCTGTGTGCTTGTTTTTTATCTCTTTGTTTTTGAGGCTGATATTTAGCTGGCATTTTTTGGCAATCTCTTGGGTGTTTGCGAGCACTTCTGGGATATCTAAGAAGAGCTTTTGCATTTGCTCTGGGGATTTGATATAAAATTCCTTAACGATATGCTTTAGCCCCTTAGAATCCCCCATAAGCACGCGGAATGCGATGTTTTGCGCGTCGGCATCATCTTGCAATGTGTAGTGCGTGTCGTTGGTAGCAATGACTTTGATCCCTAGCTCTCTGCCAAGCCGCAGAATCTGCTCATCGATAAAATACTGATCGCCAATCCCGTGGCGCATAATCTCTAGGTAAAAATCCTCGCCAAAGATGTCCTTATACTCAAGTGCTATGTCCTTTGCCACTTCATAGCCCTTCGCCCCAAAGCGCACATTGCGCTCGTTTTTGGTATTAAGATGCCAATTTATCTCGCCCTGCAGGCACGCCGAGCTACACACAAGCCCATCGCTATGCTCACGCAGGAGCTTTTTGTTAATCCTAGGGTAGTAGTAAAAGCCATTGATGAAGGATTGGGAGCTAAGATACATAAGGTTTTTGTAGCCTGTCTCGTTTTTGGCAAAAAGGCAGAGATGAAACCGCTGCTTGATACTTTTGTCGTTGAGCTCATCGCCATTGTGGATATAGGCTTCTAAGCCGATGATGGGGTTTATGCCCTCTTCTTTCATCGCGACATAAAACTCTAGCGCGCCAAACATATTGCCGTGATCAGTGATAGCCACAGAATCCATACCAAGCGCGCGGATTTGCTTAGCGAGATTTTTGATTTTGTTCAATCCATCTAAGAGAGAAAACTCGGTGTGCAAATGCAAATGTGTAAAGCTCATATTACGCTCCTTGCGAGGGCTTATTTGGCGGGGCATTATAATGAGATGTTTATTTAAAGCCCATAAATCCGCGCTACAATTTTCCACGATTTTTACGATTATGCGCTAACACTCTTTAATATTCTTTGTAAGGACTTTGGTTGAAAATAAGCTTGGGATTTTTGCCACGAGGCGCGCGGTGGGCTGCCTTTTTGTGTGTGCTTGTGGGGCTGTATAGCTGCTCGCCGCAGACAAGCTCGCTTGATACAGGCTCTCACTCCGCCACGCTTGCGCACTCTAGCGCAGATTCACAGGCTGCTCATACAGGAGATTCTAAAGATTCTACAACCCCTCCAAACGCCCCCAAATCGAGCGCACCCAAAAGCGCGCCAAAGTCTAAACAAAAAGATTCTATAAAGCCCCCAAAGCCTAAGCCAAAAGATTCACAAAAAGCCCCCGCCACCGCTCTTAGCACAGAATCTGGCGCGGCACCTCAAAGCGAGGGCAAGGGCGATGAGAGCGATGATAAGCCAAAAGATTCACAGGGCTTGAAATTCTCTTATAAAGATCTCATCGCGCAAACTCCCGAGGGGGGCGAGGGCGCAGAGCAGAGCGTGGATTATCACTACACGGGCGTGGTGCGGCTCTATCATAGCAATGGCAAGCTTGCGTGGGAGATTAGCTTCAAAGAGGGCAGGCAAGATGGCTGGACGAAGTGGTATTATGACAACGGACAGATACGCACGCAGATGTTTTTTGTCAATGGCGATGCCAATGGCGAGTCGCTGTGGTATTATCGGCACGGCGTGGTGCGCGAGCGGGGGAGATATGTCAATGACTTAGCCGATGGAGAATCCCATCTCTACACGCCAAGTGGCGCGCTCAAATACACGATTGTGTATCGCAATGGCAGGGAAATCTCACGCCAAGAGCACACGCCCCCAAACTCGCGCCAAAAACGCTAGCGTTATCACAATGAGCCCAAAGATGAGCCCAAAGCAGCCCCGATATTTTGCGCATTATTCCCATATCAGCCTAGGGATTATCAATATGTTCATCTCCGCGCTGTTTTTTGCGATGATGAATGCGTGCGTGAAGATTCTATCGCCTAGCATGAGCGCGGTGGAGAGCATATTTTTTCGCTCCATCATTATGGTGGTGCTGCTTTTGGGGTGGTTTGTGTATAAGCCCCCGCGCAAAAAATCCAAGCAAGGCGGCTGGTGGCTGCTGTGCTTGCGCTCGCTCTTTGGCGGGCTTAGTATGCTCGCGCTTTTTTATAATATCACGCATATCTCGCTAGGCGTGGCTTCTACCTTTTCACAGACGATGCCTATCTATGTCGTGCTGCTCTCAATGCTGTTTTTAAAAGAGCGCGTGGGCTTTGTCGTGCTGTTTGCGACTTTGCTAGGCTTTGGTGGGATTGTGCTTATTTGCGATCCGCATTTTAACTCTATCCCGATGCTAAATATTATCTTAGGGATTTTGGGCGGGTTTATGATGGCTTTGGCGTTTATTAGCCTGCGCAATCTTAAGGGCTATTTTGATGATAATGTCGTGGTGCTTGTCTTTGGTATCACGATGAGCGTGGTGAGTCTGGGCATACTCATCGTGCAAGCGAGTATGCAATCTTGGCAAGCGGTATGGCACACGCCTAGCCTAAGCGAGTGGGGCATAGTCATTGCTATGGGGATTTTTGGCACTTTTGGGCAGTATTTTTTGACAAAAGCCTATATGCTCGCACCCGCTGGGATAGTCGCGCCTATCGATTACACGCGCGTGGTGTTTGGACTGATTTTTGGCATTATGCTAGGCGATGCGCTGCCGCATTTTGGCGTGGGGCTTGGTATGGTGCTTGTGATCCTCTCTGGGATTATCATAGGGCTGCCAAATCTACTTAAAGATCTAAGAAGTATCAAAAGGAGCAAAAATGTCTGAATCTAATAACGCCATAGTCTCACTGCTCAAAAACGCCAAGAGCATAGCCATCTGTGGGCTAAGCCCCAATCCGCAAAAAGACAGCTTTCAAGTGGCGCAGTATTTGCAGGAGCATAGTTTTGTCATCACGCCCATTTATCCCAAAGAAGAGATGATACTAGGCCAGAGGGTGTATCGTAGCCTAAGCGAGGCGGTGGCGGATAAGGGGCGTTTTGATATCGTCGTGGCATTCCGCAATGCTAGGGCTTGCGAGGTGCTTGCTGAGGAGATTCTAAGCCTGCCTAGTGGGAGCGTGGGGGCGTTTTGGATGCAGCTTGACATACGCAGTGATGAGGTGGCTAGGCGTCTAAGCGAGCGGAGTATCCCTAATGTGCAGGATAAGTGCATACAAATCGAGCATGCTAGATTGCAATCTAGCACAAATGCAAGGGAAAATAAAGTATAATGCGATTTATATTTAATTTAAGGAGATTTTAATGAAAAATTTATCGGTGCGTGCGCAGCTAAGTGTGGGCTTCATCACGCTTGTTGCGCTTATTTTAATCATCGTCGTCGCTGGGTATATGAAAGTGCATTCTATCTCTGAAACTCTAGAAGACATAAGCCAAGTAAATGATGTCAAGCAAAGGCATGCTATCAACTTCCGAGGGAGCGTGCATGATAGGGCTATTGGCATTCGCGATATTATTTTGCTTGTGGATTCTAAGCACATGCAGCAGACTTATGCCCTTGTTAAAAAGCTTGAAGAAGACTACGCCACCAACGCCGTGCAGCTTGATGAGATTTTTAAAGACGCTTCGATGGTAGATGACAAAGAAAGGGAGATTTTAAAGAGTATCAAGGCAGTGGAGGCAAAGACTATGCCTCTGACAAAGAAGCTCATTGATTTGGCGCTTGCCAACGACAACGCCAAGGCTACCGAGCTTTTGGATTCTAAAGTGCGAGAATATTTTGTCGAGTGGCTTGCGGTGATAAATCAATTTATCGACTACCAAGAAGCCAAAAACCAAGCGGCTAATGAAGTCACTCAAGCATCGGTTTCCTCATATCTCACGACAGTGATTTGGCTCACTATCGTTGCGGTTATTATCGCTCTTATTGTCTCAATGCTGATTATCAAAAACCTTATGTCCTCGCTTGGTGGCGAGCCCAGAGTGGTGGCAGAGATTATGCGCAATATCGCACAGGGCAATCTCCAGCAAGACATCAGCACCAAAGTCCCAGATAGCCTGCTTGATGCCACTGCAAAAATGCAAGATCAGCTAAAATCTATCGTGCGAGAGCTCACAAGCAATGCCCAAGATCTCAACCTCAAAGCCCAAAGTGTGGCAGAATCTTCAGACAAAGCGAGCAAGGCATCCACACAGCAGGTAAGCTCCTCTTCCGATTCGGCTAAGAAGATTCAAGAAATCGCCCAAAGCACAGAAAATATCGCGCAAGTAGCCAATCAGACAGAGGAAAACTCCTCACGCACCACCGAGCTTTCACAAAAGGGACGCGATGCGCTCATGCAAACCGTGAGCGAGATTGAAAAAATCGCAGAGACTGTCAATAGCTCTAATGAACACATCAAATCGCTTGAAAAGCACGCCCAAGACATCAGCTCTAGCACACAACTCATCAAAGACATCGCCGATCAGACCAATCTCCTCGCGCTCAATGCCGCGATCGAGGCGGCGCGTGCAGGCGAGCATGGACGCGGGTTTGCTGTGGTGGCAGATTCTGTGCGGCAGCTTGCTGAGCGCACGCAGGACGCCACTTCAGAGATTGCTGCGATGATTCAGATTATCCAGAGTGAGACACAAACGAGCGTGGAGGCTATGGAGGCGGCAGTGCCACAAGCCGAGAAGGGCTTGCAGCTCGCACACGAGGCGAGGGGTATCCTCAATGAGATTTATCAGCAAGCCCAAGATTCACTCACGAAAGCAAAAGATGTCGCTAGGGCTTCAAACCATCAGGTGGAGGCTATGGGGCAGATTAATGCAGCGATTTCTAAGATGGCAGATATCTCTAAGCAAACCGCCGAGCTTATGGAGCAAAACACGAGTGTCAGCGAGAGCCTAGAGCAAATCTCATCTACACTCAAAGCCCATATCTCGCATTTTAAAATCTAGTAAAGTCGCGGGGAGAGGATCGCCTCTCACTTTGCTTGACTACTTTAAAAACACTGCTTTTTTATCCCTTGTTTTTAGAATTGGTGATTATAGAATCTAAAGCCCCATTTGGTATGGAGTGATTGTAGCGGGCGCGCTTGGGTTTAGCTTTTCGCGCGTGGCATAGGGCGAGTTTGCGCTTAGAGCTTAGCTTTTTGCGCACAAGCTTGTGTTTTTGCCCCTCACACTCCATAATCCACCCAAAAAGCCTATTTGCATTAGCCTCTAGCCCCCATTTGCGCACAAAGTTTAGAATCTCTCCCTACGCTTTGCGCCCTTTATGGCTTTATTTTCCAAACCAAGGCGCGCGTTATAGAATCCACGCGCCTAAAATCTTTGTGGAGAGGGTAACCGCCTAAAGAGGAGCGCGGCTTATCTGTCTGTCTTTGCTTGTGATTTGTCTTTAGTTATGAGGGAGCTTGTCAGCGAGGAGCTCTAGGGGGTGGAGGACGCGCACGGGGGAATTGATAGAATCTAGCGCGTTTGTGAGCTGCATTCGGCACGCGCCACATTCTGCGCTCACTATCTGCGCGCCGCTTGCGTGGATACTTTGGGCTTTTGGGATACCGGCTTTGAGTGTGAGGGCGTAATTAGAGCTTTGCATACTAATCCCCCCAAACCCGCAGCAGCGCGCACAATCTGACATTTCATTAATCGTGAAGTTTTTGGCAAGCAGGGCGCGCGGTTGCTTATACACGCCCAGCACCTTGCGCGCGTGGCAAGGATCGTGGTAAGTGATGGCATAATCCGCGCGCGTGCCCTCAAGGCGCGTGAGGATATCGGTGTGTGCCTCAAGCCACTCGCTTGTCATAAAAATCTTTGGCAATAGCCGCTCTAATCGCTCAACCCATTGCTTAGATTCTCCTGCCTCCTCGCCAAGCTCTAGCGCGTGCTTCCAATCCACCTTTACCATCGCCGCGCAAGTCGCCTCGGGGATTATCATCGCGTCTATATCCTCCCAAAACTGCTCAAAATACTCGATATTGCGCTTTATGAGCGTGGTGACGGTGCGTATATCGCCCGTGAAAAACGCCGGTGCGCCGCAGCATTCCTGAAACTTTGGGACAAAAGCTTCTATATCGAGGGCGTTTAGAATCTTTAGCAAACTCTCGCCCACATTGGTGTAGTTGTAGTTTGCTAAGCACCCGATAAAAATCGCCACGCGTCGTTTGTTTGGCTTAGGGCTAGATTCTATGTGTGCGCTAGATTCTGTATTTTGTGCGCTAGATTCTATGTCGCGCGCTTGTGGTGGATTGGTAGCGGGTAGTGGCGTGCCGTATTTTTGCAAAAAGGATTTTTTGGCAAAGGGAAAAACACTGCGCTTAATGGGAAGCCTTAGCTTGCTCTCATCGCTTTTAAAGAGGCAGGGAGCCACAAAGCCCACAAATGAAAACACAATATCAGCGATTTTTCTGTGTCGCAGGAGAAAAAAATACAATCGCTTATACCAGCTTATGCCAAATTCACGCGCGATGTCGATACGCACGGATTCTATAGCCGTATCCACGGGCAGTTTGGAGGGGCAGTTTTGCACGCAGGTGGTGCATAGGAAGCAAGATTCAAAGATTTTCTTACTTGTAGAATCTAGGGGCAGCTGCCCCGCCTTATACGCACCGAGGAGATCCAAAAACCCGCGTGGCGAGGTGGTTTCATCTCGATTGACTTGATAAATGGTGCAATCAGGGATACATTTGCCGCATTTGACACAAGAGAGCGCGGTGTTTTGCAAATCAAATGGCATTCTGTCCTCTTAAATCGTCTTACTAAAGCGTTTTTGCTCGCTTGCATTGTGCAGATACGCATCAAAGCACATTGCGATATTGCGGATGAGCATCGCGCCCGTTTGCGTGGTGGTGATGGAATCTTGGCGTATCTCAAGCAATCCCGCCTCCTCATACGGAGCCAAAAGGGCGAGCTCTCGCGCAAAATAGCTCCTAAAATCTATGCCAAATTCCTGCTGCGTGTGTGAAAACTCAAGACTAAGGTTGTTCATAAGCTCCATAATCACGCTTTTGCGCAGCCTATCCTCTCGCGTGAGTTTGATGCCTCGCTCGGTGGGTAAAACCCCGCGATTAAGTGCCGCCTCGTATGCCGCCATATCTTTATAATTTTGCGCATAATACTCCACGCCCTCGCTGATGCTTGTGAGCCCGATACCTATGGTTTGTGAAAAGCCCCTAGTTGTGTAGCCTTGGAAGTTGCGGCGCAGCTGTTTTTGTTGCTTGGCGCGATAGAGCTCATCGCTTTTTTTGGCAAAGTGATCCATACCTATCATCTCATAGCCTGCCGCGCCTAGCACCTTTATACTCTCTTGGAGGATTTTTAGCTTCTCTTGTGGTGGCGGGAGGGTGCTCTCATCGATTTTGCGCATTGTTTTTTTTATCCATGGCACGTGAGCGTAGTTAAAGATCGCCAAACGCTCGGGCGAGAGTTCTAGGACAGAATCTAGGGTTTGTTTGAAGGTGCTTAGATTCTGAAAAGGCAGCCCATAGATGAGATCGAAATTTATAGAATCTATCCCAAACTTGCGCGCTAGCTCCACCGCCTCGCGCACGAGCTCGGGGCTTTGGTGCCTATGCACGGCTTCTTGGACTTTGGGGTGAAAATCCTGCACGCCAAAGCTTAGGCGATTAAAGCCCCCATCGTGCAATACCTGCATTTGCTCCTGTGTGAAATACCGCGGATCCACCTCGCAGCTCACCTCCGCATTGGGCGTGAAGTTGGGGAATGTGGCGCGGAGAGATTCTATAATCTCTTGGAGCTCGTGGGCGTTAAAAAATGTCGGCGTGCCCCCACCGAAGTGAAACTGCACCACCTCTCTTGTCGTATCCATACTTTGGGCAAGCAGGGCTAGTTCTTTTTTAAAATACCCTATATAGCGCGCTTTTTTCTCCTCTTTGCTCGTATAGACGACATTGCACCCGCAGAAATAGCACGCAGAGCGGCAAAATGGCAGATGCACATACACAGAAAGCGGTATGTGGGCGTATTGCTTGTCGCTTGCTTGGAGATTTTCTCTATATTGTTTAGCGTCAAAATCGCTGTGGAATTCCACGGCAGTGGGATAGCTCGTGTATCTTGGTCCGGGCTTGGAGTAGGCGGCGAATTTTGCAAAGTCAATCATCGCTCATACCCTGCTTTTGTCGGAGGATATACTCATCGAGGTTAAAAAACAAATTGGGGTGCTGCTTTTTAACCTCACGCACCACAGAGGCGACATTTACCATAGGTAGCGTGCCATCGCTTTGGCGATGGGATTCTAGATACATTTTTGCCACGCTCATCGCGTCATCAAAATCGATTGGCATTTGTGTAGCCACTTCTCGCTCTAGGCGCATTAGGAGCTTTTCTTCTTGCACCTCTTTGATACGCCCTAGGAGTTTGTTTAGCATATTTTGGGGCATAAGCACAAACTCGCGATTGTCCCCATCTTGCAAAAACCAAATATCTTTGTTGCTCTCCAAACTGCCCTCTTGGAGCTTTAGTAGCGCGCTTTGGTTATCGATTTTGCTCAAATAGCCCATACCAAACTGCTGATGCACATCGTCTTGGAGCAGGAGCTCCTTTTTTGTGGGTTTCATCGTGTGTTTTGCCTTTGTAGCCATACCATAATGCCCTTTTGGGCGTGGAGGCGGTTTTGTGCTTCCAAAAACACTCTGCTTTGCGCGCCCTCTAGCACCTCCTCGCTGACTTCTTGTCCGCGATAGGCGGGCAGACAATGCAAAAATATCGCGTCTTTGTGTGCTAGAGCCATTGTAGCACTATCGACACAATAGCATTTAAATGCCTCTTGGCGTTCCTTTTTTTGGTCTTCTTGTCCCATAGACGCCCAAGTATCGGTTGTCACGACATTTGCGCCCTGCACCGCGGCGTGTATATCATCGCTAATGTGAATGCTCGCCCCACTCTTTGTGGCTTCTTGCAGGGCTTGCTCTAGGATTTGGGCTTTGGGCTCATAGCCCTTGGGCGAGGCGATACGCAGCTCAAAGCCGAGTTTGGCACACAGCCATAGCCACGAGTGCGCCATATTGTTGCCAT
This sequence comes from uncultured Helicobacter sp., assembly GCF_949282165.1. Classification (NCBI taxonomy): domain Bacteria; kingdom Pseudomonadati; phylum Campylobacterota; class Epsilonproteobacteria; order Campylobacterales; family Helicobacteraceae; genus Helicobacter; species uncultured Helicobacter sp. The sequence goes on from NZ_CASDOV010000002.1 coordinate 91,536, forward strand.
CGCCTATGTATGCGACTATGGGCTTTTGTGGGTTTGACGGATAGAATCTGCTTGCGTGTGGCAGGGCAATTCCGCATTCTACCATCGTCATATAATCCGCCATAAGCTGCACGGGGTGGTAATCATCGCTTAGCCCGTTGATAACTGGCACGCTAGAGTATTGGGCGAATTCCTCGATTCTTGAATGCTCGCTGGTGCGCATCATTATCATATCAAGCATTGAGCTCACCACGCGCGCAGTATCTTTGATAGGCTCGCCGCGCCCAAGCTGTATGTCTTTATTAGAGAGAAAAATCCCCATACCGCCGAGCTGATAAATCCCCGCTTCAAAGCTCACGCGCGTGCGCGTGGAGGATTTTTCAAACACCATACCTAGGGTTTTGCGCTCTAAATACAGAGGTTGTGTTTGATTATGCCATTCTTGCTTGATTTGCAGTGCGAGATCGATGATGGCTAAAATCTCATCTTTGCTAAAGTCTCTAAGTGTCAAAAAATGTCGAATCTTGCTCACTCACAAATCCCTCCAATCCTTAAAATCCAAATAAAGCGCAGATTGTAGCAAAAAACGCCGAGTTTAGCCATAAGTTTGGGATAAAGATTCAAAACTTTGCGCAAGCCCGTGCGTGTTTGTAATGTATCGGGCTATGGGGGATTGTGCGCATACTAGCGCAGCTTGATGGGAGGCAAGCGGGGGCAGTGCTAGGTTTTTAGGCATTCTCACTGCTTTTCTAGCAGGGATTGAATCTTTGGCGCATTTGTCTTGCTCACAAAGAAAAATATCTCCACGCGATTGTTTTTTGCGCGATTTTGCGGTGTGTCGTTTGGCGCGATAGGATCGTAGGGTCCATATCCGGATATGGAGATTCTGTGGGGTTGTATGCCCTTTTGGACGAGCTCGCGCATCACATTAATCGCACGCGCGCTTGAGAGCTCATAGCTATCCTTATAGGGCGAGCGTGCGGGCAGGGGCGCATTATCAGTGTAGCCGCGCACATCGAGATGCACATACTCGGGATAGGCTTTGATGATGGTAACAAGCCGCTCTAGGTAAGTGAAATTATCACTATTGGTGATCTCTGCCACGCCGGGCTCAAAGAGAATCTGACTAGGCAGCCGCAAAAATGTCCCAGAATCTATCTGCTCTAGCACACCACCGATATCAGCCTGTATGTCTGAGGGTATGCTTGCCTCCGAGATGGGACCAGAGGAGGGCGAGCTCTCATCGGCATCATTGCCCTCATAATTGCCAGAATCTTGATCCACTTCGGAGGGCATAGGCATCGTGATGGGGAAGTCAAATACCGTGACAAACGCCTCTTTGAGTGCCTTTGCTTTCTCCACGCTTGTAGAGGAGATCGCCCACAGAGCGATAAAAAGTGCAAGCAAAAGCGAGAGGAAGTCTGCATAGGGCACCGCCCACTTTTCGCCAGCGGGGCATTCGGGGCATTTTTTCTTTTTTGCCATTTGCGCTCCTACTCAAATTGTGAGATTTTTGGCTCGCCGGGCTTGATAAATCCAAGCAGCTTCTCTTCGAGGTTGCGCGGATTGTCGCCATTAGCGATACTCACTACGCCTTCTACGATGAGCACCTTTTCTTGCACGATGTCCTTGCTTTTGGCATTGATTTTCTGCCCCAAGGGACCAAAGAGCGCGTATGCCCCAAAAATCCCCGTAACCGTCGCGGTAAAGGCTCCCGAGATACCCGCCGCCATCGCTTTGGGATCATCTAAGAGTTGGAGGGCGAGGATGAGACCGCACACCGCGCCCACAAGCCCAAATGTCGGACAAGTCTCACCCATAAGCATCCAATAATGCGCACTGCCGTGGTAATACTCCTCTAGCACTTCTATTTGAATCTCCATATCCTCGCGCACCGCGTGTGCGTCGCGCCCATCGATGATCATACCAAGTGCCTTGCGCAAAAAATCATCTTCTATCTGCGCTGCCTTGCCTTCCAGCGAGAGCACGCCGTCTTTGCGCGCCATAGTCGAGAGTTCCACTAGCTGCCTGATGGTTTCGTTGAGATTCACACTTGAGCCCAAAAAGGCGAGTTTGAGCTCTTTATACGCGCCCTTGACATACGCGCCATGTGTCGCGGTAATCGCAGAGAAAAGCGCGGTGGGGATCACGATGAGCACGGAGCTTAGATGTATGAGGTGCAGGGGATTGCCACCCTCTAAAATATCCCCGACAGAAATACTTGTGATAGACAAAAGTATGCCCATAATCGTTGTTAAATCCATTGCAAGCCCTTAAAAAGTTTAGGCTAGAAAAGCAAAAAGCGTTCTCAAAAATGAGTGGGCTGCTGTTAGCTTTGTTTAGAATCTTTGGAGCAAACGGGACAGGAGGGATTTTTGCGCGCAAGGAGTTTATTAAAATACAGATTTTGCGTATCAAACACACCCAGACAATCCACAAGCAACGTATCGCGCAAATATGGCGTGTCTTTGTGTAGGAAGTATTTGATAGCTTCCCCTGCCTGCATAGAGCCCACAATCCCGGTGCTAAAGCCATAAACGCCGCTTTGGATAGTCCTGCGCAGCTCTTGGGGGAGGAGATTCTCAAACACACACGAAAAGCACGCACTACCCGGAATATGCGTCATAATCTGCCCTTGGTATTGGTAATACCCCGCGGTGCTAAAGGGTTTATTTGTGGCTACACAAGCTTGATTAACCAAAAAAGTCGTATGGAGGTTGCTAGTCGTATCGATGATGAAGTCATAGCCCTGTATGATTTTGAGTGCATTGCGCACATCAAGGGCTTGGAAGTATCCCTCTATAACAATATCGGGATTCATTCTTTGGAGCTTGGCTTGGGCGGAGCGGACTTTGGGGCGATTGAGGAAAGAAGTCTCATACAGGACTTGGTGCTGCAAATCCTCTATATCAATCGTATCAAAGTCGATGAGCCCTATCCTGCCCACGCCCGCGGCGGTTAGATAGGTGCTTGTGATAGAGCCGATAGCCCCCACGCCCACGATGAGCACGCTCGCGCCTAGGAGCTTTAGCTGCCCTTCCTCGCCGACATTTGGGAGATTGATAGCGCGCAAATATCGCTGTTTGTGGGATTGGCTAAGCATTTTCTATCCTAGGGAGCCAAAATTTCACATTGGCTTGTTCATCGCGCGCGATTGTCCGCTCCCCGTGCCCGGGATAGAGAGGCATATCCGCGATTTCTTGTAGGGATTCAAAGCGCAGGAGGGACTCTCGCATATCTTTGGGGCTAGAGTAGGCAAAATCACTCCTGCCGATACTGCGATAAAAGATAAAATCCCCGCTAAAAATCTGCCCCGCTATCTCTATCATACAGCAGCCCGGCGTGTGCCCCGGAAAGTGATGAAACTTCACTTCTACGCCCTCTAGCGTGAGTGTTTGGCTAGTGTTGTGGGATTGTATCAGCGTGGTGGGGTGGCTTGGGGTGAGTCCGAGGCTAAACACATCGCTCTGTAGTAAAAACGCATCGAGCTCGTGGCAGATGAGTGGGATACCATCAAAATGCTCTTGGAGCTTGGCATTATCCCAAATGTGATCAAAATGCCCGTGTGTGTTGAGAATCGCTATGGGCTTTGGGCAGTGTGTGATCACCCATTGGTGCGCGTTTTCGCCCGGATCGATGATAAACTGCCCCTGTGGCAAATCTAAGATATAGCAGTGCGTCTGATACGCTCCAAAAGACTGCTGCAAAATCTGCAAGCTCCACTCCTTCATACAAACAATCTTTGCAAAATAAACCCAAAAATCTCATCAAAGCACGAAAATGCGCTAGAATCTAAAAACTAGATTCTATAACATTTTAGGTGCAAAGTGCTACAAAAAATCCTATTTTTTCTCCTAAGCATTACTTTATTACAAGGCGCGGATACAATCCTTGTAGATTCTACACTCTCTACGCCAAAGGCTTTTGTGTATGAGCAGGTTGTCTATTCTGTCTCAATTAAGATTCACAAAGATATTTTCACGCAGATTCACTCCCTAGATATCGCGCGCTTGTATGTCTTAGGGGCGCGGGTTGTGGAGGTGGAGCGCGTAGAGGGCGCGCACAGAGGCGAGTATATCGTCTATGAGCTGCGCTACTGCCTCTATCCGATAGAATCTGGCACATTGACTATCGAGCCTCTAGCGGTGCAGGTGGGGCTAGAGGATTTTTCATCTAAAGATGAGCAGACGCACGATGTCTTTTTATCGCCTCGCTCCACACACCCTCGCACGCTCACACACACATATTCTAGCGCGCCACACACGCTAGAGGTCGCCCCTGTGAATCTAGACTCCCTTGATAATCTCTACACCCAAACCCCGCTCTATGGCGCAAGCCGCCTCACTACCCAAGCCCTCGCGCGCGATGTGGGCGCGGGGGAGCCGCTAGAGTTTAGCATTGCGCTAGAGAGCTATGGCGATATTTTTGACTTGGATTTTGTGCTTGATATTCCTAATGTCAGCATTTACGCCGCGCCCGCGACGATTAGCTCAAAATGGAATGATGGGCGATATCTCCACACGCTAAGCAAGCGCTTCACACTCATCGCACAAGACACCTATGAGATTCCCTCATTTGGGTATAGCTATGTGCAGGGCTCTAGGGCTTATCCCATCGCTAGCACGCCCTATGCGATCCATATCCACGACGCCCCGCCGCCCATACACGAGGCAAGAGATTTTGTGTCGCTGTGGTGGGCTAGCCTAGGCGTCGTCGTGGCGATGATTGGCGCAGGGCTGTGGTGGTGGGCGCGCCCTAGTAGGAGGCTTTATAGGCTTATTGCTCGCTCGCGCTCTTATGGCGAGCTTTTGGGGGCGATACTAGCACACACGCCCCGCGCGTATATGCCTTTTGTGCGTGCTTTAGAATCTCGCCTCTATGATGACAAATCCCCCGCGTTTCCCAAAACCTCATACGACAAAAAGTTCCTATACGCCCTTGCCAAAGAGTTTTATGCCAAAAGGAGTAGTGTATGAATCCATTTGCCAAAGCCTTGAGTGAGATAAAAGCGAGGCATAGCCTCCGAGAGCTGCGCTCCTATGAGCACGAGGGCGTGTTTGTGCGAGGGAGCTTAGGAGAGCGACTGCTCAACCTCGCTTCTAACGACTATTTGGGCTTGCAGATTCTGTGGCGGGAGCGTATCGCGGAGTTTTTGCACCACGCAAGTAAAGAGGGCGCGTATATGAGTGCGAGCTCTTCGCGTTTGCTAAGCGGGGATTTCCCGATTTTTTCGCGCTTAGAATCCCTCATCGCGGGCTTGTATGGCAGAGATTGTCTGCTTTTTAATAGCGGCTATCACGCAAATGTTGGTATGATGAGCGCGCTGGGCAGGCTTGGCAATGTGCTTTTCCTCATCGATGAATACGCCCACGCAAGCGTGTTTGATGGTGTCAGCCTCTCTCGCGCCCATTTTAGGCGATTTGCGCACAACGACACACACGCCCTAGAAACTCTCCTAGAGTGCTACCATAGCAAATACGATATGCTTATCATCGTGGCGGAGGGCTTGTATTCTATGGACGGGGATTTTGCCCCCATAGCCGAGCTTGTGGCGTTAAAAAATCGCTATGACAATGCCTATCTCTACCTTGATGAAGCCCACAGCATAGGCGCGTGTGGCGATGAGGGCTTAGGCTTAGCGAGGGAGCTTGGCGTGAGTGAATCTGTCGATTTTTTAATCCTCACCTTTGGCAAGGCTCTAAGCTCGGTAGGTGCGTGCGTGGTGTGTGATAGCGAGGTCAAGGAGTATTGTATCAATACCGCGCGCAGCCTCATCTACTCCACCGCCCTCCCGCCGCTCAATATCGCCTTTAGCGCATATGTGTTTGCCTCTTTAGCGCAGCTAGCCCCGTATAGAATCCACTTGCGCACTTTGAGTGTGGAGCTAAAGCGCGAGCTAGCCCTGCGCTGCAAACACACTCGCGTGCTAGGGGAAGCGCATATCCTAAGCCTCGTAGTGGGGAGCAATGAGCGTGCCCTAGAGCTAGCACAGCATTTGCGAGTGTGTGGAATCTTCGCTCCAGCAATCCGCTATCCGAGCGTGCCCAAAAACCTCGCGCGCGTGAGAATCTGCCTCAATGCCGCCCTAGAGCCCACGCATACACACGCACTACTAGAGGCGATAGAGAGGGCGGAGCTATGAGGGTGCATTTTTTTAACGGCGCGCCACACACGCCTTTTAGGCTCTTTATGAGCGGGTTTGGCGTGCTGCCACGCGCATTTAGCCCCACGCAGCCCCTAGCGATGGTGTATGATTATCGCGATTTTGCTAATTTGAGCGAGATTCTCACTCTGGCCAAAGACGCCAAATCCCTCATCGCGTGGTCTATGGGCGTTGCCATAGCCTCTAGGATTTTCACAGCCCCCCTTGCTTGCTTGGATCGGGCAGTGGCGATAAATGGCACGATTGCGGGCATAGATTCTAGGCTTGGCATACATCCGCGGCTTTTTAAGCGCACGATTGCGGGCTTTGATAGGGAGGCGTTTGCGCGTGGGTGCTTTGGGCAGCGTGCGGAGGGCGAGGAGTGTGAGGAATATGGGGCGTGTGAGGAGGGCGCGCGTTTAGATGAGATTCTATCGCCCGCGCAGAATCTTACAGAGGAGCTACAATCCCTGCAGGATTTTTGCTCCCGCACGCCTCTAGGCTATGTGCCCAAGTGGCGCGAGGCGTTTGTGAGTGAGGCTGATGGGATTTTTAGCCCCCTCGCACAGAATCTCGCGTGGGAGGCATACGCCAAAGCGCACGAGGATTTCACGCTCCATAAGCTTGCGTGTGCGCATTTTGTGTTTTCATCGCTTGAGGTTTTGTGATGCCTAGCCTGCCTGCCCAGCGATTTTTGCGCCACGCTCATACTTATGAGAGTAATGCCATCGTGCAGCGCGCTATGGCTCAGAGGCTTGTGGAGATTCTGCGCACGGATTTCCCGCAATGCACGGAGATTTTTGAGTTTGGTTGTGGCAGGGGGAGCTACACGAGATTGTTACAATCCCTCTACCCCCACGCGCATTTTGTGTGCAACGACATCAACGATTACGCGCAATATTTTGGCGGGGATACAGAATTTTTGTGCTTTGATATGGGGCTTGTGGGCGAGGCTTTGCCCCCGCGTAGCTTTAGTCTCATCACGGCAAATGCGGCGATCCAGTGGCTCAATCAGCGCAAATGCTTGCAGGCACTGCCGAGGTTTTTGCGCCCTCGCGGGGCTTTGCTCCTCTCGAGTTTTGGGACGCACAATCTGTGGCAGATTCGAGAGCTATGCGGAGTTGGGCTAGAGTATCTGAATCTAGAGGAGTATGAGGAGATTCTAAGCAAGGATTTTGAGATACTCCACCTCTCGCGCAGCAGCCACACACTGCGCTTTAGCTCTAGTATCGAGGTTTTTAGGCATTTGCACGCTAGCGGGGTGAATGGCGTGCAAAAGGGCTTTTTCCTAAGCAAGGCACTTCTCAAAGAATACACGCAGAGGTTTGCCAACGCGCTAGAGTATGAGAGTGTGTATCTCTATGCGAGGAAAAAATCTTGACATAAGCCCTAAGGAAGGGGGATTGCGAGCGAGTGCCCCCTTGTGGAGATTGTGTGGCTTGTGTGGGACTACCTCCCACCGATACCGATTTCTAGCATACCCACGAGATTGTTGGCAGTGGGCAGCGTGGGATTGTAGGTAACATTTTGGTATTTTGCCCTAAGCTTGACATAGTAGAACAGATCGTCTTTGAATTGGTAAGAAAATCCCACAGAGGCGCGCAGCCCGTAGCTACCATCGCCACCCGAGTAATATCCCGCAAAGGTATTTGCCCCCGTGCTATATGCGTATTCTTTGCTTGTAATGTAGTCATAATCCGCACTATATTCCCAGCGTAGCCTCTCCCCGGCACTCAGCCAGCCATCTATGCCTAGAGTGAGAGCATTTGTCGAGGCTTGGACTCTGTCATTATCGCGTGTCGAGCCTGTGGCACCACTATCGCCAAAAAATCCGATATTAACATACAAGGGATTTTGACTTGATAGAGTGTTAAATCCAAATTTTAGCCAACCATCTCTGCTGCTAAAGCTGCCTTGTGTGCTGTTACCAAAATGTGCCTCAATAAATACTTGAATCTTGAAGCGCTTGCAGAAATAATCGCCACCACCGATGATATACCCTCCATACGCGCTCATATCGCCAAAGCTGCTTACACTATTGCTATTAAAAACCGGGAAATCCTGCTTGGTATAGAATCCACCCACGCCGATACGCCACTCTTCTCTACTCACGCGCTCTTGCTCCGCGAATGCAAGGTTTGCAAACACGCTTAAAGTCATTATCATCGCGATGATATGTTTCATTTGAACTCCTTAGTATAAAATGCACGAGACTTTATGACAAATACAAACATTCATATTTTGAGCACTCATAGTATCTTTCACTATGAGTGGTGTTCTATGGATTAAAACCCAATGTTTGGTGATTGTATCTTTATACTGCAGTTTCCGTTGAAAATACATCCAAGAATACTACCGCCGAGCGAAATGCCAACGGCAGCTAACCAAGACTCGCCCCTAGTCTCGCTCATCTCCTGCTCACTAAGCACTTGAGTTTTGACTTCATTAGAAGCGAACAAAAATTCTCTATCACTTTGACTAAGAGTCTTAGACTCCACTGCTGATAGAGAACTTAAAACCTAAACCTGCTGCCAATACAAAAGAAACTACGCCCTTCATATTAAACTCCGTAAAATTTTGTCCCACCTAAAAAGCGGGACAGAGCCCATTATATAAATAAAATATTGTATTGTCAAGTGAATTATTCTAAGGATAATTTTACTTTTTGTAATTTTGTAACACCATAATCTAACAACTTTCTAGATTCCACAACGCCGCTAGTGGGCTTAGATTCTGTCAAGCATCAAGGCAAGCTTACCCCCACTTCCAAAGTCGCCATAAGGCGCGTGCTATGAGGATAGGACACGAGATCGCCCACATAGTTTCTCGCAGGCGAGGCAGAATCTAGGATTTGGTATTTGGCACTTAGGCACGTGTAGATTCCGTATTTTTTGTCGTGTTGCAAGCCGATAAAAGCGCGGATTTCGTGGTTGCTTGGCTTGAGCGTGGAGACATTGTGCCAGAGATCTTGACTCCTAAGATAGATATAGCTCCCATACACGCCATATCCGTAGCTTAGGGCGTATTCTAGGTTGAAAGCTTCACTAAGTCTTTGTATGCCAGAGATTCCAAGCCCTATGGTGGCAAGTCCATTGTTTGGGATTTGTGATTGTGCTTGATACAGGGAGACATTTGCCCCTATGAGAATCTCTACAAAGAGGGGATTTTGCATAGTGCGGAGGTTTTTGCCAAAATGTAGCAACATATCGATAAATCCGCTGTTTGTGGCGATGTGGGATTGGGTAAAGGCGATGGGGCTTTGGGGCGTGTTGGTAGCGTGTGTGTAGGTATAGCCGGCTTTGGCTTCCCAGCTAAAGCCATACTGACTATCCCACCTACGCCACGCCCCAGCGAGAAACGCCCCGTGATTGGTAATGTCGGCGGGAGCGGAGGTGTGTGTCTCATAGCTATATCCCACACCGAGTTTAGAATCTATGCAGTAGGTGTCGCAGCGATACTCTGCCTGCACACTTATCACACACAGACAGGAAACAAACACGATGCGATATAGCCTTATCACGTTCCCTAATCCTATACAGAATCTGTGCTAAAACCCCACGCCAAGCTCTAGCATACCGATATATTGCTGCGTATGGGGGTGGATACCACTTTGGGCGAGATTGTAATATTTAGCTTTAGTTTCATATAATAATGCACATTTTCACTCAAATTATACGCAAAGCCTAGCGAAGCCCGCACGCCATAGCTATACCCACTAAGGTTAGTCTGTGTCCCATCAGCTCGCGCACGATAAAATCCGCTAAAGACATAATCATAGCCCGCGCTATACTCATAGCGAAGCCTCTCACTGCGCCTGATGATACCCTCCAGCTCTGCGCCCACTTGGTGGAGATAATTCACAAAGCCGTTGGTATTGTTTTTGCCAGAATCGGAGTTGGTGAGGTTAAAGGTATAGGTGATGTTGAGATAGAGCGGGAAGCTTTGGGTGAGGAGGTTTAGCCCCAGCATTGGGCGCACTTCAAAAAACACGCCGAGTGTGTCGGAGCGATCCGCGCTCACAGGGAAGTTACCCATATTGCCCTTATTTGCCCCAAAGTGCGTATCGAGCACGAATTGCACCCTTTCTTTGGGCGAGGCGCCTCTAGCATAGAAGTTTATATACCCTCCAGCGAGATTTATTCCCGCAGCCTCTGTATCCGCATACTCCCCATACATACCGCCCACGCCAAGGCGCACGACATTATCAGGGCAGCTCTCGCAAAATAGATGGCACACGCCGTGGTATTCACACATATGCGAGTAGTGCAGTGCCGCAAAAGTCGCAGCCATAGCAGAAGATGAGGAATGCGCCCAGCCAAAGCCACAAGCCCACAACGCATATAGGATAAGAAACTTTAATGTTTTCATTATGATACCTTTATGTGGAGATTCTGTATTGCTTAGATTCACAAACTAAATCCAAGCAGCAAAGAATCTATTGTATAAAACCAAGTATGGTATTGTCAAGCCCATCGCCCTACGCCCTAAAGGCTTTGTCTTTTGTAACTTCGTAACACCCGTGCTTGAGGCGTCTAGGCTAGGGGGGATTCTAGCTTTTGCTTAAGCCGCACCACTCTCAAGACTAGCCACCACACATAGCCCGTATATGGCACAAGCACGATGAGTGAGTGTGCCCCATAAAATCCCACCGGATAGAGCACTAGCCCAAGAGTGACGAGAATTTTTTGGTAAGTGTGCAAATGTCTTAGATTCACAAACAAATACCATAGGCAGAGTATGGACAAAAGACAAAGCCCTATCCATAGCCCTTCCATAGTATTACCTACCACCTAGTCCGATTTCTACCATACCTATGAGATTGCTCGCAGCGGGCGAAGCGGGATTATAAGTGATGTTTTGGTATTTGGCTCTAAGCTTGACATAGTAGAATAGCTTTTCTTTAAGTTGATAAGAAAAGCCAAGTGAAGCGCGTATGCCATAGCCATCACCATAACCAAACTTCACATCATTGTACCTTCCACCAATATAATTGTAATCCACGCCATATTCATAGCGAAGTCTCTCCCCCGACTTTATACTGCCCTCCACTCCTGCAAGCAGTCCAAGCGTATTGATTTTGAACGCATTGCTTCCGGTATCATCATAATATCTGTCCGTAGCAGTGCCAACATAAACAAACAACGGATTATCATACGATGCGAGGTTTAACCCGAACTTGAGCATAGTATCATAAAAGTAAAATGGCTCATTAATCCTAGAACTATTTCCAGCCCCTAGATCAAAGACTACACTAAACTTGAATCGTTTATAAGTCTCACTTGCATAAAATGATAAATACCCGCCAGAGTTTGTTACATCACTCATGGGAGCTAAATCTCTTTTGCCATATAGCCCACCTATGCCGACACGACCCTCCGCTGACCAATCATTGGCGGATACAAGAGTAACAAGACAAAGACAGGATACGAGCAAGATTTTTATTAAAACTTTCATTGCCACTCCTTATGTTGAAAATACAAATCATCAAGCAAGGCAGTAACCCTGCCTTGCCCTTAGAGGGTTAAAATTTAAACTCCCACCAGCCTTTATCATCAGTAATTTGATAGAGCGCAGCCAGAGCGCCCACAGCACCCCAAAATGTACCCCAAAAGCTTTCCCCTCTAGTCTCACTCATCTCCTGCTCACTAAGCACTTGAGTTTTAGCTTCATTAGAAGCGAACAAAAATTCTTTATCACTTTGGCTAAGGGTTTGAGACTCCACAGCAGATAAAGAACTTAGACCTAAACCTGTTGCTAATACTAGCGATACAACTTTTTTCATTTTGCAACTCCTTGCTGTGAATTTGTAAGATTTGTCTCACTTGCACACTGCACGACTAGTATAGCAACGATACCAGCGAGACAGCTTAAAGAGTAGCAAAATTTAGAAAGACGAGTCAAGAGTTAAGATAAATAAATTTTAATTTTAATAGATTTTGTAACATTTTAGTAGAATTTTTGAAAAATCTTTGTCTAGTGTAAGAGCCCATTAAATATTTTTTGATTACACTAAGGAACGGCTTAAACTTAAATTTAAGGACTTAGTTATGAAAACTGTGCAGATTCTATGCGTGTGCCTGTGTGTGCTTCACACTCGCCCCGTGAGCGTCGATGAGATCTTTGTCAAGCGCACGCAATTTAAGATAATGGGGAGCTTCTCATATATCAATATCCAGCGATCTGATGTGAATCTAGCCTCGGTGTCTGTGCCTATCAATGGCGGAAGCTCGTATGTGCAAATCCCCCTAAGCTATGCGCAAAATACCAATCAAGATTATCTCAACTTCTCGCTTTATGCGCGCTATGGGATCGCTAAACGCGTGGAAGTCTTTAGCACGCTCAATAGCTTTTGGCAGCATAGCAGCGTCTCTAGCGATCTCTCTAGTGCGCCCATCTCGCAGAGCTATGGGGATTTTGGCTCGCTAAATCTCGGGATGTTAATCCAAGCCAAAAAAGAGGGCAAACTCCCCGCCCTGCTCCTAGGTGCGAGCGCTGATGTGCTCGATAAGGCTTACTTTTCTGCCACCCAAAAGCAGCTAGATTCACTCAAAGGCTATTCGTTTTTTGCCATGAGTTTTTATACGATTGATCCCATTGTGTTACTTTTGCAGGCAAATTTTCGCCTAAACCTCCCGGCGCGAGTTTGAGGGATATAGGCTTGATAATGGCGAGATTTTTGCTCTAAGTCCTATGGTGTATTTCGCGGTCAATCCCTATATCTCGCTAAATTTTGGCGTGCGCTACCAATACGCCACGCAAAATAGCATAAACGATACTTTGAGCAATACCACGCGCTATGTCCCACAAGGCTCATCGGTTGGCTATATCTTTGGGCTAGCCTATGAGATAAAATCGCGCTTTATCCTCTATGCGAGTGCCGAGAAGCTCGATACGGCGCAATACTCTAGCGATATGCTCTCTTTCACGCTCTCATACAGAATCTAAGGCTTAAAGGACTCTCCACAAATGCGCTTACCCAATCTCCCACGATACGTTCTCATCTCTATCATTTTAGTTACTTTTAGTAACCTATATAGCGCAAGTGTGCATATCCATAATGAATCTGTTACTTTTGAGCAAGAAGTGCAATCGTGGGAGGAGCTCAAAAACACCAATCTCACGCGACAAAAATACGACTATAGCTGCGGGGCTGCCTCACTCTCGACGATTTTAAGCCATTACTATGGGATTAGCACGAGTGAAAAGGAGATTTTGGACTTTCTTTTAGAATCTAAGGGCATAGATGTGGATCTCAAAACACAGATTGAATCTAACGAGGATTTGCGCGAGATGGCGCATCTCTCATTCCTCGATCTCGCGCACTATGCCCAGCACAAGGGCTTTAGGACTATGGGGCTAGCACTAGATCTGCCCACACTCTCCACGCTCAAAGCCCCCGTGATCATCTATGTGAATGTGCGCGATGTGGAGCACTTTAGCGTGTATAAGGGGATTGATGAGCATTATGTGTATTTAGCCGATCCAAGCTTTGGGAATATCAAAGTGAGCATTGCGAAGTTTGTAGAGATGTTTTATAAACGAGAGGATCTAAGCTATCCGGGCAAGATTCTCGCTATCCTCCCGGGCAGTGCAGGGGCGGAAGTGAATGCGGAGTTTATGCAAAAGCATAGGATAGACACATTTTTGCTTGAAGTTTTGGTTGATAACGTTATGCGTTAGAATCTTTTGTGTGAAATTGGAACAAGCCTCATCAAGCACGCCCATTTTTATTGTTACCTTTATACACATATGGGAATCCTGCCTGCCCTTATATAGCCCCTCACAATCCCTCACTCCCTCACATACTGCGGATTCTAGCTATCTCATCGCGCAGGCGTGCGGCTTCCTCAAACTCTAGCATTTTGGCGGCTTGGTGCATTTTGGCACTGAGCTCTTTAATGATTGAATCCCGCTCGCTTTTTGGGATTTTTTTGCCCTTAGCACCCTTTTCATACAATCGCGACAAGCCGCTAGATTCTATCTTTAGCTCCTCCTCGATATTGCGCTGCACGGATTTGGGCGTGATATTGTGAATCCTATTAAACTCCTCCTGCTTGCTTCGGCGATAGTCGGTGATCTCAAAGGCGCGTTGCATAGAGCCCGTGATGTGTTTGGCATACAAAATCACCTTACCATTGACATTGCGTGCGGCACGCCCCATCGTCTGTATGAGGCTTGTCTCACTGCGCAAAAACCCCTCTTTGTCCGCATCGAGTATCGCAATGAGGCTCACCTCGGGCAGATCCAGTCCTTCGCGCAAGAGATTGATCCCCACAAGCACATCAAACTCCCCTAGGCGCAGGGCGCGTATGAGGTGGTTGCGCTCGATAGAATCTATATCGCTGTGCATATAGCGCACCTTGATGCCTAGCTGCGTGTAGTAGGTGCTCAGCTCCTCCGCCATTTTTTTGGTAAGTGTGGTGATGAGCACGCGCTCTTTGCGCTCTATGCGTGCTTTTATCTCATCGAGCAAATCCAGCACCTGCGAGTCTGAATCCCGCACTTCATAAAGCGGATCGAGCAGCCCCGTGGGGCGGATAATCTGCTCGGCAATGTGGCTTTGGCTAAGCTCTAGCTCTAGCTTGGCAGGCGTGGCAGAGACGAAGAGAAAATGTGGGGCTTTGTTGATAAACTCATCAAAGCGCAAGGGGCGATTATCCAGCGCGCTAGGGAGGCGAAACCCATACTCTACTAGCACTTCCTTGCGACTTCTATCGCCCGCATACATACCGCCAAATTGCGGCAGGCTCACATGGGACTCATCGACGATGATAAGATAGGGCTTGTTTTTTTGCGCAAAATAATCAAGGAGCGAATAGGGTGTCTCGCCGGGAGCCTTGCCTGTGAGGTGGCGCGCGTAGTTTTCAATCCCCTTGCAAATCCCAGATTCTCTAATCATCTCCAAATCAAACTCGGTGCGCCCCTTTAGGCGTTGGTGCTCGATTTGTTTATCCTGCGCGCTAAACTCCGCTAGTCGTGAATCTAGCTCGGATTCTATCTCTCTAATGGCTTGCTTTAGGCGGTTTGCCCCCACGATGAATTGGTTTGCCGCATAGAGCACAAAGGAATCTAATCGCTTAAGTTCTGTGCGCTCGAGGCTATCATACACGCTGATACGATCGATCTCATCGCCAAAAAACTCCACCCGCACGAACTCTCGCTCATTGTATGCAGGGAAAATATCGATGACCTCCCCCACCACGCGCACATTACCGCGCTCAAAGGTGCTGTCATTGCGCGTATAGCCCATATCGATGAGTTTTAGCAAAAATTCTCGTTGGGAGCGTTGCTCGCCCACTTGGAGCTTTTCTATCATCGTGAGGTATTCTGCGGGATTGCCTAGGCCATAGTTTGCCGACACACTCGCTACTACGATGATATCGTCATAGGCTAGCAATGAAGTCGTCGCGCTTAGGCGCAGTCGCTCAAGATCCTCGTTGATACTAGAATCTTTTTCTATAAAGAGATCACGGCGCGGTATGTAGGCTTCAGGCTGATAATAATCAAAGTGCGAGATGAAATACTCCACCTTGTTGCTTGGGAAAAAGCCCTTAAACTCGCTATAAAGCTGCGCGGCGAGGGTTTTGTTGTGCGTCATAATGAGGGTTGGCATTTGCAGGGTGGCGATGATGTTTGCCATACTAAAGGTTTTGCCACTGCCTGTAACGCCAATGAGCGTGGAGTATCGCGCACCGCTGCGGATAGAATCTACGATTTTTGCGATGGCTTGGGGCTGATCCCCGGCTGGCTTGTATGAGGAATTTAGCCTAAAACTTGCCATAATTCTCCTTTAGACTTTAGGGGCTTTGTGTTATAATTTGGGGATTTTACCCCACAAATACTTAGAAGGACACACGATGGACACGCAGATTATGGAGAAACTCTCGCAAAAAATCGAGCAAATGCTACAAAAAATCTCTAGCCAAAAACTCGAGATAGATTCACTACGCACTAAAGTCCGCGAACTCGAAGCGGACAAGGAAGCCAAAGAATCCCAAATCTCAAATCTCTATGAAATGCTAGGCTCACAGAAAAAAGGCATAGAAGATCTCTTTAGCAAAATCGATGAAAGCTTGCGCTATGAGTGAGCAGCTAAAAATCAACATAGATGGCAAGCTTTTTTCATTTTGTGTGGATAATCTCTCGCAAGCCGTGAGGGAGGAGCTCGAGGCGTTGTTTTATACCGATGGGCAGTGCAAAAGGGTGCCCATAAAAGATCTCCTGCAAGCCTATATCGTGGCTGCTGAAAAATACGCCAAGATTCACTCATCGCTAGAATCTCTCTACCTCGAGATAGAAAATGCCTCTATCCCGCCCCAAAACATCACCGCGCAAGAACTCTAGATCCAAAACCCCCAAGTCTATGTTATGGACTACATCGTGGGGGTGTCTCAAGGGCGGGCTATGTTTGTCCTCATAGCACCTCTAGGCGTCTCCTCCCCCGCACTTACCTACGAGGTGCGCTCCCCCTGTGAGCGCGGGGATCTGCTACAAATCCCGCTTAAAGGCAAGCAGATTCTAGGCGTAATGCTAGAGGAGCAAACACAGCCAATCGATTTTGCCTGCAAGCTAGCGTGTGAGAGCGGCTATGCGTTTTTGCCCACACAAAAGCTTTTGGCAGAGTTTATCGCACGCTATTATTGTTGTAGCTTTTCACAGAGCTATGGGCTCTTTACCCCCCAAGCACTCTCTAGCCAACCTCAAAGCACGCAGAGCGCGCTAGATTCACAAACTAGCGATACGATAGGCACACCCACGCTCTCCCAAGCCCAAAGCGACGCGCTAGCGTTTATCAACGCCACGACAAATCCCCTGCTTTTTGGCGATACGGGCAGCGGCAAGACAGAGATTTATATCCATCTCATCGCCCAATATTTGCAAAGCGGGCAAAAAGCTCTTTTGCTAATGCCAGAGATCTCGCTCACACCCCAAATCGAGCAGCGGCTAAGGAAGGTTTTTGGGGATAAGGTGGGGATTTGGCACTCCAAAATCACGGCTAAAAAAAAGCAAGAGATTCTCACAAAGCTCCAAGATGGCACGATACACATCATCGCGGGCGCGCGCTCCGCACTTTTTTTGCCGCTCGAAAACTTCGGGCTTATCGTCATCGATGAGGAGCACGATGACGCGTATAAATCCCAATCCGCCCCGCGCTACAACGCCCGCGATCTCGCCCTATATCTAGGCAAGCACACACGCATTAAAGTCCTGCTGGGCTCTGCCACACCCAGCCTAAGCTCCTATGCCAACGCACGCAAGGAGGATAGAATCTATCGCCTTAAGGGGCGGTATTTTGGCACGCAAAAATCTTATATTTTTGACAACGCCCCGCTTTATGCGCCCTCGCTCTTAGATTCTGTATATCAAGCCTATCAATCCCACAAGCAAATCATCGTGTTTTTGCCCACGCGCGCGCATTTTAAAACGCTTCTTTGCCAAGAGTGTGGGAGCAAGGTGCAGTGCGTGTTTTGCAGTGTGAGTATGAGCCTGCATTTGGATAAAAACGCGATGGTTTGCCATTATTGTGGCTACACGCAGGCTATCCCTAGAGCCTGCCCAAGCTGCCAAAGCCCAAACCTCCAAAGTAAGCGCATAGGCACACAAGAATTTGCTAAAGAAATGCAAGAGCACTTCCCCACGATGCGCATAGGGCTCTTTGATCGCGATCATATCACTACGCACAACAAGCTCCAAAAAACGCTCAAAGACTTTAACGAGCATAGGCTCGATATGCTTGTGGGCACGCAAATGCTAAGCAAGGGGCACGACTATCACAATGTCGCGCTTTGCGTGGTGGTGGGCATAGACTATGTGCTAAGTAGTGTCGATTATCGTGCTAATGAACGCGCGATGAGTCTGCTCACACAGATTGCCGGCAGGAGCGGGCGCAAGGAAAATGGCGTGGTGTATATCCAGACGCTGCATAGGGAGTTTTTTGAGCCATTTATGCAGGATTATGAGGAGTTTTTGGAATACGAGCTTAGGCACAGACCGAGATTCTATCCGCCATTTGTGCGCCTTGCCAATCTTAGCTTCACGCACAAGAGCAAAGACAAAGCGTGTGCGCAAATGCAAGAAGTGCTAGCAATCTTAGAGAATCTAGCGCGCGCACAAAGCGCACAAAGCCACGATACGCCGCTAGATACGCCCGATACGCCAAGTGCGCCGCCCAATGCGTCCTTTGAAATCGTGGGGGCAAAAGCCTGCGATATCGAGCGGCTTTATGGCAAATATCGTTATAATATTTTGCTGCGCTCGCCCTCCGCACACGCGCTTTTGCGGGCGATTGTGTGTGCTAGGGAGAGTGTGAAATTTGGCTTTGAGATTGATATCGATCCGCTAAGCACGATATAATCTGTCAGAATCTAAAAGGAGTGTGAAGATGAAAATATCCCTGCAGTGTGAAAACCTCCTACTACAAAGCACGCTAGAGTATTTTTTGCGCCAATATTTAAGCCCGCAAGAATCGTGTGATTTTATCCTTAGCGATACCAAAAGGCACTCCGATAAGCCCGTGTGCGTGCTAGGGAGCGAGGATTGTGATTTGCGCCAGCCTTTCACGCCCCAAGCCCTCCTTAGGGCTTTGCAGGACTTTTATGCCACGCATTTGGATTCTGTGCGAGCACCCACGCAACTCCCCACAGATTTAGAATCTGAAATCGCTACACTCCTTAGAGAATACACCCACAAACTCTATGAACTCTTCAAAAAACACGCCTAGTATCCTCATCAACGCAGGCACGCTCAAAGGGCTAAAGCTCGCCCTGCCACCCTCGCTAAGCACGCGCCCCACAAAGGCGATAGTGCGCGAGTCGTTTTTTAACACGCTTGGGGGCGAGGTGGTGGATTGTGTGTTTGTAGAGGGCTTTGGGGGCAGTGGCTCGATGGGGATAGAAGCCCTTAGCCGCGGTGCGCGTGAGGGTGTGTTTATTGAGCGAGATTTGCGCAGCGCGCAGGTTTTAGAGCGCAATCTCCTAGGCGCAAAGCAGCGCGATAATTCCTTGCGCTATAGAATCTACACGCAGGATTTTTTCACTTCCGCGCCTATTTTGCGCTCCCTCCAGACGCACACGATCTTATATCTCGATCCGCCCTTTAGCATACGCGAGGGTATGGCGGATATGTATGAGCGGTGCTTTGAGCTTGTGCGTGCGCTTAGTAATCCTTGCATTTGGCTCATCGCCTTTGAGGGTATGGGCGCGGCGTGCCTGCCGCAGACTTTGGGCAGATATGCTAAAATCAAGCAAAAAAAATTCGGAAAAAGCACGATATCGTATTACAGAATCTAGTGATGTAAGGAGAGCGTATGGCAGAGGAACAAGAAGCCGCTAGCGCGCCCGCGGGGGCTGTGAAAAAAGATAGGACGATTTTATTTATCATCATCGGTATGGTGGTGATGTTTTTGCTCCTTTTGGGGATTTTGGTAGCGGTGCTTATGACTTCTAATAACTCTCATCAAGAGCCCCAAGCAGCGCAAGCAGCCCAGAGCGAGCCTCAAGCACAAAAAACCGTGATTAATGTCGGGAGCTCGGTGGCAGCGAGGGCGAGTGATTATGGCAAAATGGGACCTATCTTTCCCATTGCCGAGGAATTTAAAGTCAATCTTCTCACCCAAACGGGCAAAAAAATCCTCATCACCCAAATAAGCCTCGAGCTTGATAAGCCAGAGAGTCAGCCAGAGATAGAGACTAAGCTTCCTGTGCTTTGTGATGCGATTATTGAGATTCTCTCTTCTAAGTCCTTTGAGGAAGTCGCCACGACTAAGGGCAAAAATCGCGTCAAAGACGAGATCGTGCAGCGGCTGAATGAGTTTCTCATCGATGGAAGCATTAAAAACATTTATTTTACGAGATTTCTCATCGGATAGCGTGTGCTAGGTATCGATGTCGTGCGTATCTCGCGCCTTGAGGGCTTAGTGCGGAGATTTGGTGCTAAGGGCTTGGGGCGGTTTTTGAGTGAGAATGAGATAGGGCTTTGCACAAGGCAAAATGGCTATAGCTATGCGCGCATAGCGGGGTTTTGGGCAGCAAAAGAGGCACTAAGCAAGGCGCTTGGGTGTGGGATTGGCACAGAGCTTGGCTTTTTGGATATGACTATCACGCTAGATTCTAAGGGCGCGCCCTATATCGCGCTAGATTCTCAAAAAATGTCGTATTTTCAGAGCCAAAAGCCCTTCGCCCACATAGCCCTAAGTATCACGCACGATGCGGATATCGCCATAGCGTGTGTGGCACTGCGATAAATAGACACCCCAAACACAAACAATAGAAAGGAAATTTATGGCAAAAAAACGCATTTTTTCAGGGATTCAGCCCACGGGAAACATACATCTAGGTAATTATTTGGGAGCGGTAAAAAATTGGGTGGATTCCCAAGAGGAGTATGAAAATATCTTTTGTGTGGTAAATTCTCACGCCATTACGATTAAACAAGATCCAAAAGAACTACATCAAAAAACCTATGAGCTTGCTGCTATACTTCTAGCATGTGGGATTGACACCCAAAAATCTCATCTCTTTATCCAAAGCCAAATCGATGAACACGCCGCACTTGCGTGGATACTAGATTGCAATATCCCTATGGGCGATATGAGTAGAATGACACAATTCAAAGACAAATCTGCCAAAAATCCCAAAAATATCAATGTCGGACTCTTTAACTATCCTGCGCTTATGGCAGCAGATATTTTGCTTTATCAAGTCGATGGTGTGCCGGTAGGAGAGGACCAAAAACAACATTTGGAGCTCACGCGTGATGTGGCAATGCGCTTTAACCGCGACTATGGCGAGTGCTTTAAGATCCCAGAGCCCCTTATCCCCAAGGTGGGCGCGCGGATTATGGGGCTAGATAATCCAGAATCTAAGATGAGCAAATCAAGCAGTGGCGCAAACCACGCGATTTTTTTGCTCGATAGCCCCGAGGCGATTATGGCTAAGTTCAAAAAAGCCACCACGGATTCACACACTACCATCGTCTTTGATCCCACTCGGGCGGGGCTGTATAATCTCCTAAGCATTTATGAGATTTTTACGCATAAAAGCAGGGAATCTATTGAGCAGGAGTTCGCGGGCAAGGGCTATGGGCAGCTAAAGAGTGCCATCGCCGAAGTCGTGATAGAATCTCTGCGCCCCATTAGGGAGCGATACGAGCGGCTTATGGGCGATGAGGGCTATATCCGCGAGATACTCGCTCAAGGCGCACAGAGCGTGCGTCCTATCGCTAGTGGGACTTATGAGAGGGCTAAGGAGTTGGTGGGGTTGGTGTAGTAAGGCATTCATCTTTTGGCGATAAATCGTTGATTCTGCGCTCGGGGTTTGGTCACTACCGCTTAGGTAGCTCCCTTTACCCCTCGCTTGAAAACAACGATTTCTCATCCAAAATCTTAGAATGCCAAGAGGGCAAGCCAAGCGTAGAATCTCAAGTAGATTCAGAATCTAAGGCATTTATAGAATCTAAAACAGATTCACAATCCACAACGCCAAAAACCTCATCAAAACTTTGCCCGATATCAATAATAGTGCATGCAGTAGCGCAATTGCAAAATTGCGCCATTTTTGCGGAGCGGAGCACCCCGTAGTAAGCGTCGTCGGGGTGGGGGGAGGCTAAAGAGTTCTTACCCGCCCACCCAAATCGGGAGCGACTTCGCGCGCGTGGCAACGCCACTCGCCCATACCTGCACATTCAAGCCCCTCACCCCTTCTCGCATAAAACACAAGATTCTAAAAAATTAGAAAATATTCGTGAGAATGCGAGTCTAAGAAACTTAGAATCTAAAACAGAGATTCTAGAGGAAACACAGAATCTAAGGCAATTGCAGAATCTAGCCCAACAGATTCACAAACACGCACAGAATCTAAAGAGATTCTAAAAAGCGAGCAAAGACAGAATCTAAGCTCAAAAGAATCCACAGAATCTAAAGTGGATTCAGAATCTAGCCTCTTAGATTCACGCTCTCACGGATACTTCCTAGATTCTCATCATCACTTGTTTGCGCAAAAGAAAAAAGGGTTTCCCCTCTCCCCGCTCTCCCCAGCCCCGAAAAAGATAAAGCGCCGCTTTTTTGCTGAGAGTGCCTCGCTATCTCCTTGTCTAGGCAAAGCGCAAGCTTCTTTAGAAAACGAAGTTTCTTTAGAAAAATCAGCGGTGGCACTGCTGCCACCTTGCTCCTGATTTTTCTAAAGAAGCTTACGCTTTGCCACACACGACAAGGGCGAGTGGCAGTTGGTGCTATCGCACCTACACATTGATTTGATTTTTGCTCCGCAAAAATGGCAGAATCTATTGGCATAGATTCTGCTCGGCTTGCGCTATTGCGCACATTATTAATATTTGGCAAAGCCTCGCTAGGATTTTTTGGTGTTGTGGATTGTGTGGGTTGTTTAGATTCT
>NZ_CASDOV010000003.1:0-128872 GCF_949282165.1 uncultured Helicobacter sp.
GTATTCTCACGGATATTTTCTAATTTTTTAGAATCTCGTGTTTGCGCAAAAGAAAAAGGGGTGTTATCCCCTCCCCGCACTCTCAAAGCCCCGAAAAAGCCGCCGCTTTTTGCGCAGCCACAAAGTATATCTTTTGGCGGGAGTGCCTCGCTTTTTCCTTGTCTAGGCAAAAATGCTAAAAATGCACTACTGCATTTTTTTAACGCATTTTCGCCACCACGACAAGGGCGAGAGGCGGTTGGTGCTTGCGCACCTACATATTGATTGGATTTTTGCTTTGCAAAAATGGCAGAATCTAAATCCTTAGATTCTGCTCGGCTTGCGCTATCGCGCCCATTGATTGTATTTGGCAAAGCCTCGCACAAAGTTTTTGAAGTGAGAGATTCTATAAATTGCTTAGATTCTGAATCTATTGGGCTAGATTCTGTAAATGTCTTAGATTCTATGTGGATAGGCTCTGTTATTGCTTTAGATTCTGAATCTAAATCTTTAAATCTAGATTATAATTTTTCTTTAGATTCTGAATTTGCCTCTAAAATCCCGCCCTTGGCTTGCCAGAAATTCTAGGATTGTGCGTAAGATTTAAATGTTGTGCAAGGGGCGGCGCAGGGATTTTACTAGGCGTAAATGAGCAAGCCGCCCCGCCGCACTCATTTAAAGATTGCGTGCAAGCCGAATTTCTAGAATCTAAAAATTTTGAAAGGATACCTATGCGTCTCACTCTCCCCTGCTGCCTCCTCCTCTCTCTCTCAATCGCTTGCGCAGCAGATATCGTGAGCGCCCCTCCGCCCTCCATCTCAAGCCTAAAACTCCCTAAAGATAGCTTTGGCGTGCAGGGAGGGGGATTTGCCTCATCGGGCTACTCCGAGCTAGAGCTCAACAACAAAACCTTTAAACAAAACGAGATAGACACCACTCTATGGCGCGCTGGGGCGGAATACCGCGTGTATTATGAGTTTCACCCCTTCAAGCACACCTCCATAAATCTCTTTTTTGGCACGAGCCTTGAGATCACGCAATACCGCACAGGCAGCAGGACTAAAGCCTACAACGACGGAATCTACAATGAAGACCATTCCTATGATTGGGGCGGGAGATTTTATTATGGCAATCGCGTGCATAAACTCGGTGTTGCCATTAGCATTAATCACTTTCACAAGCTCCATATCGTCCTGCGACAGGCGTTTTTGGACGATTTTAACCTTGAGGCGGTGGGCTTGCCCTTTGCCAACACACTTTGGGCAAACTCCCAAAATGCGCAGCTCTCAAGCGGCGGGGCTCGCGCACTACAAAACACACAGATTCTAATTACCTACATTCTCTACTTCTAAACGCTATATTTTTCTTGGAATGAGAGCATTCTCTGCCCCTCGGTATTGAGCGTGTATTCCCTATCATAGCCCTCTTTGAGCCGCTCGCTAAAGACTTCGAGCAAATGTGCAAACATCGGATCATCAAGGATATCAACCACCACGCTATAAAGCTGGATATTTTGGAGTAGGATTTCAAAAATCTTGCCACGATCTTGGAGGTAGTGCTTCTCATCGTTTTTGTATCTCAGCACGCGCATCACGATCCTATCGAGGATTCTAGGCAGGGCGTAGGCGTTTTGCTTGAGGTATTTTTTGAGCGCATCGTGGGTGCGCAAGAGCAGGATATCCACCTTAGCCTTGTCTGCATAAATCACACAGGGCAAAATCGCAATGAGCCTATCAATATCCGCGCCAAGCGATCTTGTCTCCCACTTTATCGCAAAACGCCTAAGAGGGCTGAAGTGATAATCCCCAAGCCTTAGCTTAGATGTTTCCATAGCTCTGCGCTTTTGGGGATTGGGGCTTGTTTGGGTGAGGCGCGGGGGCAGATTCATTAGATTCCCTAGATTCATTAGATTCACGAGATTGCGTCGGACTAGCTCCCTGCACCTCGCAAGCTTGGGACAAATCCTTTTGCCCAATCGCCACTTCTAGCGATATTTGGGCATCCACGCCGTGTAGCTCCAACGCAGGCGCGCCAAATGCAAAATCCCCATAGAGCACCTGCGCGCCCTTGTGATAGCCTCTAACTTGGAGCACGATTTTATCATCTACGCGCCCCACTTCCTCGCCCACCAAGCCCCTAAACGCGCTCCCGATGAGACTCTGTCCGCTGCGCTCATACACCGCGACATTTTCTGCGCACACGATGAAAGTCTTTGGGCTCAAATCCTGCGCTAGATTCTGTGTGGGATTGTGCGCGGGCTTAGACACAGAATCTAAGTCCATATTTGAGGAATGCTCGGGCGCAGCAGGGTTAGGCTTAACACTAGATTTAGAATGAGATTCACTGCTAGATTGGGATTCTTGAGACTTGTCAGAATCTACCTCCTGCGTGAGTGTCTGCTTAGATTCCTCGCTAGCCTGCTTAAGTCCCTCACTATCTTGCGCACTAGATTCACTGAGCTCTTGTGTGGGGACTTGCGTGCTAGTTTCGCTCTTTGCCGCTTCGCTACTTTTGGGCTGAGAGAGCACAAACACCGCGCACACTACCGCCACCACGACGACACCAAATGCTATTTGTTTCATACACCGCTCCTTTTAGATGATTGCTAGATGATTGCGCGTCCTTGAAGGATCTGCGCCACTTCCTTGGCGTGATAGGATATGATGATATCCGCGCCCGCACGCTTAAAACAGATCATCGTCTCCATAAGCACCTTAGGATAGTCGATAACGCCTGCTTTTTGCGCCATTTTTAGCATTGCGTATTCGCCACTCACATTATACACAGCAAGGGGTAGGAGCGTGCGCTCACGTATATCGCGCACGACATCAAGGTATGCCAACGCGGGCTTTACCATCAAAATATCCGCGCCCTCGCTCTCATCATTGAGGCTCTCTAGTATCGCCTCACGCCTATTTGCGGGATCTTGCTGGTAGGTTTTGCGATCCCCAAAGCTAGGAGCGGATTGCGCGACATCGCGGAATGGTCCATAATACGCGCTCGCAAACTTCGTGGAATACGCCATAATCGGTATGTGCGAGAATCCAGCCCCATCCAACCCAGCGCGCAACGCCCCCACGCACCCATCCATCATACCACTAGGTGCGATCATATCCGCGCCGCTTGCACACAGCACGAGAGCCTGCTGCAGAAGGATCTCCAAAGTCGCGTCATTATCCACTATGCCATTTGTATCCAAAATCCCGCAATGCCCGTGATCGGTGTATTCACAAAAGCACAAATCCACGCTCACAAACATCTGTGGCGCGCTTTGCTTGATCGCGCGCAGGGCTTTGGCGATGATACCATTATCACTTAGTGCCTCGCTCCCTTGAGAATCTTTGCGGCTTGGAATCCCAAAGAGGATAATGTGATAAATCCCAAGCTTATTTAGTGCTTCAATCTCTCTTAGCACCTCATCAATGCTCATCTGAAAGACGCCCGGCAGGGAATCCACCTCGTGCCTCACTCCGCTACCCTCCACCACAAACAGCGGATAGATGAAGTCCCTCACACTCACACTATGCTCACGCACGAGATTGCGTAGATTCTCATTTAGCCGCGTGCGCCTTAGGCGTTTAAACATACTCCCTCCTTATTTTAGAGTTTATCTGACACAAGCTCGGGCTTGGCGGGGCGGTTTTTGAGATCGCAAAAATTCTCAACCACACAGCCTTTGATGATAAAAATGTTTTTACCGCCCTCGTGCGTGTATTTTAGCCTAAAATTTTGGTTATCTAAGATATTTTTGATGATATACATCCCTAGCCCAAACCCTTGGATATTTTTTTTAGAATCCCTAAAATAGGGCTTAAAATACTCATTTAATCCAAATTTTAGCGGGCTGCCTAGATTCTCCACACACAGGCTATCGCCTTGAGTATAGACACACACTTTGCCATCATCGCCGTATTTTATGGCATTATCGAGCATATTTTTCACCGCGATAGCAAAGAGTTCAAAATCCGCCTTAATCAGCGCGTATGGGGATTTGAGCGTAATGGGATTTGGCGTGTTGGAATCTATAAGGAGCATATTTTGGGTTTGCTCTATCAAATCCTCTAGCACAAACTCGCTTTTTTTGATCGCATACATACGCGAGACGAGCTGCTCGATTTTGGCAAACTCCGAGATGAGCTCATTTAGGCGACTAAACGCCGAGCAAAGGCGATCTTTTTGCTGCGGATTTTCTACCATCTCAGCGGTGATACGCCCCTTGGTAATGGGGGTTTTGAGCTCGTGCATAATGGAGCGCAAAAACAAAAGCCGAGATTCATTAAGCGCCTTGACTTTGTTAGAGAACTTATAAAATTCATTTGCTAGTAGCTCGATCTCATCTCTAGGATTGCGCTTGGTGCGGATATAGTCTGCCTGCATAGAGTTGATATTTGCCACCTGTGAGCGCAGCGTGTTTAGCGGGATGAGGGCTTTTAGCAAAAGCGCGTAGATAAAGGTGAGCATCAAAATCCCCGCTAGCGTGATAAAATAAAAGCGATCGTGCGAGCTTTGCGCGCTATCTTTATACAAAATCGCTTCTTTGTTGTTCTCAAGCAGGATATAAATGCCGTTGTTGGTGTTGCGGATTTTAGCAATCGTGCCCACAAAGCCATCTGGGAGCCTATCCTCATCGCGCAGCTGATCCTTTAGGCTCTCTTGCACTTCCACAAAGCCCAAATCGTGCAAGTATTTTTTTACCACATCGCCCCCACCCCCAAAGCGCCCGATTTCATTCATCATCATCACGATTTGGTTGTATTTGATGGCGTTGATACGCTGATCCTCTTCAATCTTGTCTTTGATAAAAAAATACGAGAGGGCAAAAAACCCAAGCAGTGCCGCGCAAAACAATAGCGTGATTTTAAAAAATATGGAATTCCAAAAATGCTTCATACCCTTGCCTTAGATTCTCTATCTCGCGTGCATTGTAGCAAAACGCGCCTATACCTCGCCTAAAAAATACCTAATCGAGGCAAAGCCATAGAGATTTTCAATCTGTACGAGTTGCGCGAGCTTGCTGGGTGTGTCAATCCCGCCAAGCCCAAATGTCCGTGCCCGTGCGTGTGAATCTAGCGCGCGCAGAGATTCTATCCCGATAGGCGTGCCCTTGTGCGGCGTGGCAAAAATGGGGCTAAGCGTGGCATAGCTCGCGCCATTGCACAGAGCCTCTCGCACCTCTTTGGGGCTATGTGCGCTAAAGCCAACCATACAATGCGCGCTAAAATCGGCAATGAGCGAAAGTGCAGTGCCCTTTAGATGAATCCCATCAAAATACGGCAGGAGTGAATCTAGCTCCCCATCGCCAACGCCCTGTGAGTTTAAAAAACAAAGAATATTATGCGCGCGACAAAGAGCTGCAAACTCTCTAGAAAAGGCTCTATCGCGGCTACGATACATCGCATAATCGGGACGAAAAGCCTTTAAAATAGAGGGAAAGGATTTAAGATACGAGGGACTAACCTCGGGAGTGATGAGATAGGATTTCAAAGCAATGGGGCAGGAGAGATCTAATGATCAGAATCTACCACAACAGCCCCGTGCAAATACACATATGTGAGAATCATAAACACAAACGCTTGCAAAAACGCCATAAACGCCAAAATCGCAAAGGGCAGCACAGGCACCACCCAAGGCACAAGCACGAGCATAATGAGCAAAAACATATCATCACCCTTGATATTCCCAAACAAACGGAATGAAAGCGAGATGATACGCGAAAAATGCGAGATAATCTCCACGGGCAACATCAGCGGGATAAGCCACCACACAGGTCCAGCAAAGTGCTTGAAGTAAGTCACTACGCCTTGTGCCCTAATCCCCTCGAAGTGATAATACACAAACACCACAAGTGCGAGCACGAGCGTAAAGCTTAGGCTCGATGAGGGTGCCTCAAAGCCCGGGATAATCCCTATGAGATTGGCTGCCAAAACGATTAGCCCAATAGTCGCAGCAAGCGGGAAGTATTTGCGCGCGACTTCCTCGCCTACGATATCTTTAGCAAACCCAATCACACCGCTAATGAGCGTTTCAAAGACATTTTGAATCCCGCTAGGCACGAGCTGCATCCTACTCGTCGCAAGCGATGCGCAAATAAGCAGCACAAAAGCTATCAAAATAGTGCAAGCCGCCACCACAAAATCGTGATGAGAAAAAACACCCTCCAAAGAATGTGGATACAACGCCCCTACAAAGGTAAAAACCCGCTCTGTTATATCAATCTTTTCTTCCATAAAGCTACCTCGCTAATGCTTGAAATTTGTTTCATTATGCCTTGTTTTGAGTAAAAAAAATATAAAAAGTTTGCATTTAGATAAACTTTGTGTTGATTTTGCGCAAAAAATACATACTCACGCCAAACAAAATGATAAATGGCGTCAAAACCCCAATCTCTGGCTGCAAAATCCCGCTAATGCTAAGCTCGGAGAATGAAAAAAACAGCCCCCATAT
This sequence comes from uncultured Helicobacter sp., assembly GCF_949282165.1. Taxonomy (NCBI): domain Bacteria; kingdom Pseudomonadati; phylum Campylobacterota; class Epsilonproteobacteria; order Campylobacterales; family Helicobacteraceae; genus Helicobacter; species uncultured Helicobacter sp. The sequence continues at coordinate 6,424 of NZ_CASDOV010000003.1, forward strand.
CACGAGCGCGCCCACCACGCACGCGAAGCTAATGAGCGCGAGATTGCCATAGCGTGCGAGTGAGGGGATAAAGGCAGCGATGATAAAAATGCTAAGGGGCACAAAAAACGGCACGATGACAAGCGCATACAAAATCGCGCGCATTTTGGTGGTATTAGTCCCCTGCTCAAAGGAGATAAAAAGCGTATCAATCGCATCGAGCACAGAAACCGTGGGCTTATCTTGGGAAAAGGTATCAAGCACCTTGGGGCGAAAGCCCTTTAACACCTCTAATTGCGTTAATTCAGTCTTAGTCAGCGCACTTTTGCCCAGCTCTAGCTCCTCCCCGATGAGCAGATACGCCACCTCGCTAAGCCGCCACACATCGTTGGCAAAAATCGCAGTCTTTGCCTCATAGTAGCTACGCAATGCGCGATTTTCTAGCTCAAAAATCTTGATATGCTCAGCCTTTGCCCCGCCATTTTCTAGCGGATAAATCTTACCCATAAAGATATATTTGTTGTCAAACTTTAGCAGCACATCTTGGCGCGTGTTTAGCACGGCTTGATTATTCACGATAGATTCTGCGCTCTCTTGGGCGTAGGCAAACGAAGTGCAATTGAGCCCGATATGCAAGCAGGTAAAAAAGCTCGCCACAAACACCACGGGCTTTAGAATCTGTAAGCGCGAATAACCAAGGGCTAGGAGCGCGGTGAGTTGGTTTGTCTTTAAAAAAGTGATAAAAAACATAATCGAGCTAAGCACAAGCGAGATGGGCAGTGTGTAGCTCATCGCATACACGCTATCATAAAACAAAAAGAGGATAAAGAGATTGGCAGAATCTGGCAAATCATCGACATACTTTAGCGTATCAATCGCCACGAAAAACATCTCTAGGGCGAGAAAGATGATAAAAAAATATTTGAGATAATGAAGCGAAATGAAGCGAAAAAACATCTTTTATAAATCCTTAATATGGCAAATTGCGCGCTTATCCTCGCAGCCTAGCAAAAGCTACATTATAACATTTTTTGCACGATATGGGGAGTGAGGCTTTAAGCCAAATGTGGCTTTTTAGTGGCTATAATGCGAAGAATCTACGACATTTAAGGAGTTAGATATGCGATTAATGATGATTGTCTTGCTCATTGGCTCATCATTGGGCTTTGGCGCGACAAATGCCTTCCAACAATACAAAGGCTATGAGAATGCCCTGCTCTCAAACTTTGGCGCAGGACGCGTCGTGCGTGCAAGCAGCGATGGCACCACGCGCTGGATTCTCTACAATGAAGGAATGCTAGGCTACTCTTACGCAAAGCTTGGCGATAGCTTTTTGCACTCGGCTGATATTGGGTATTCTAGCTATATTATGTCCGTCTCGAGTATGCGCGGCGTGTATCCGTATGTGGGCGTGGAGGTTACCCTGCCTATTTATATCAGACAAAGAGGCAATAGCAACGCATTTGCCACGAGTCCTTCTGACTTGCCCGGCGGCACAAAGCTCCTAGGCGAGATGGGCTTTAATGGCTGGGGCGTGCAAGTGCCTGTGGTGATAGGCTTGCAGATGAAGTCCTTTTATATCCAAGCGATGGGGGGCTATGCCTACCATTCTATCAAAGATGTGTTTTACAAAAGTGAGACAGAAAACGACTGGTCGCTTACCAACACCTATCAGGGCATCATCTATGGCGCGGGGCTTGGCTTGCGCCTGCGCAATACCTTTAGCATAGGCGCGCGATTTGTGATGGGCGATCTTAGTAGCACCCTACGCGATCCCGAGCAGCCCGCCCTGCAGAGCCATATCCGCGCAAAGGACTTCCAAGTCCCATATTGGCGCGCTTCTGTTATCTTTGGCGTGGTGTTTTAAGCACGCAAGCCACACATTACATATAAAGGAGTTCTTATGAATCTTAAAGAGACTTTAAAAAACTTTCGCAATAGGCTATTAGGGGGGGGGGCTAGTGCAGATTTCTCACGATGTGCAGTTTATCAAATCCCTCCTACTCAAACAATCCTCTCTCAACACACTCTTTGATGTCGTCTATGAGACAAACTACTGGGGCTCTGGCTCTGGTAGCGGCTCAGATGCAAACCTCTGTCGCGGCTATGTCGCGTTTTTGCAAGAATTTTTCAAAACCCACCATATCACAAGCATAGTCGATGCGGGCTGCGGGGATTGGCAGTTTTCTAAAAATATCGATTTTAGCGGGATTACTTACCAAGGCTTTGATGTCGCCTCTTTTGTGATCAACGCCAACACGCCTCTGTATAGCAAGGAAAATATCTCCTTTCATCTCTATGATGGGGACTTTGGCAAGCTCCCCAGCGCAGATTTGCTGCTGTGCAAAGATGTGCTCCAACACCTCCCAATCGCTAAAATTGAGGAGTTTATCGCGATTTTGCCGCGATTTAAATACGCACTCATCACCAACGATATAGGCGCACACAACAACACCGAGATTTTACCCACACAGGGCAGGACGCTTGATTTGCGAGAAGAGCCATTTAATCTTCAATGCTCCATCGTCTTTGAGATACAAGAAAATTACCCAAAAAGCTGGGGGATAGAATCTAAGCCCGTGATGCTGTGGGAAAACCCAAACAATCGCTAAAATCGCCCAAGCCCTAAACAGAATCTAAGCTCTAGATTCTGTGGTTTTGCAGAGCAAAAATCATAGGAAAATATGTAGCACGCAGGCACAGATTCAAAATCTTCAGAATCTAAGGAAGATTGAATGTTTCCCAATGGCGATATTGTCTCCAGCATTACAGAGAATCTGCGCTAAAAATGCAAACATAAGAAATAATTTGCTACACTTTTTTGTCGCTTGCCAAAAGTGATAGAGCCAAAAAATTCTTAAGGAGCTTACGATGAAAAAAGGACTTTTGATGGTAATTAGTGCAATAGGTGCTATGCTGCTTACGGGATGTGCGGTAGGAGGACCTGCTCTTGTCTATACCAACACCACACAACCATTAGTGGCTACCACCACTGCCTTGAGCAATTCTGGGAATATCTCCGAGGCTTCCAAAAGAGGCGAGGCGAGCTGCCACAATGTGCTAGGGATTGTTGCTTTTGGTGATTGTTCTGTGAGCGAGGCTGCAAAGCAAGGTGGTATCAGTCAAGTCAAAAGCGCTGATGTAAAAACCACTAACATTTTGTATCTTTACAACAAAACAACGGTTATCGTAAAGGGACAATAGCAAGCATTTGACGAGCAAGGAGCTCTTACTCCCTAAGTAAGAGCTAGATTGCTTGGACTTTGCCAAAGTCCTTCATTCCTCAAAGTCTCCAAAAATAGCCACTACCCTATGCCATTCTCCATTTTTTAAATACTCTCTAATCATACAGATATGTCTTTTGTAATGTGGTATCGCTAAGGGATTAGATTCTGTATTTTCATCACTTTTGCTATTTCTTGAGCAATACGGCTAACAAAAGTAAATCTAGCGATTATCAAAAATATTGCCACCCCTCTAAGCACGACGATTATTTATGCTAAGGCAAAAGGTATTTTTAAGATTTAAGGAGTGTAGGCTTGGATGAGTATTAATCTATCCAAATTATAGAATCTTAGAAGCTTTTATAAACACAGGATACCGCCCAATCAGTGCCTACATAAGACACGACCAGGCATTTTGTCATAAAGGCATAAGCTGGAAGTGATACCACCTTGCTTTGGCTAGCAGAACAATCGCCAAAAGCGACAATCCCTAGCACATTGCGGCGGTTCACTTTGTCTTTTTGGAGGCTAGGAGATATGTCCAGAGTTACCTAGAGTAGCAGCTGTGGCCGTTAATGGCTGTGTAGTGTGAGTAGAGGCGCTAGCTCCTCCCGGCGCACACCCTACAAGCCACATAGCAGCTATTGCACCAATTACCATCAAAAGTCCCTTTTTCATCGTAAGCTCCTTAAAATTTTTGGTTCCATCACTTAATGCAAAAAGTGACAAGGCAAGTATAGCAAAAATAATGAGGTTTTGCCAGCGTTTAAGGGATTGGGGTGGATTAACTTAAGCAATAGCCTTGCCAAGCAAACCACACCACACAAAGCCCTAGTTATACTCCCTTAGCATCGGGCTTGTGTCGATGTCAAAATCAAAATATTCTGATACAAAATCACTGCTGCTCACCTGCTCGTAATGATCACGCGCAGCTTTGAAGTTTTTGGCTTCTTGATAAAGCAGTCCTAGGGCAAATTTGGCTTCTAAATTCGTAGCAGATTCTATCTTAGAGATTTGCAGCAGTGCCACGGCATTCTCGTGCCGCCCAGCTCCTAGTGCCGCCACCGCACCTAGGAAGCGCGTCTGCGGATCGTCCTCTTTGAGATCATCAATAAGCGTGTTGTAATACACAAACGCCTTTTCAAAATGCCCACTATAAATGTTTAAAAGCCCCAAAACCTGCAAAATCCCTGCGTTATTGTCATTGGTGCTAAGGAGCTTTTTTTCTAGCTCAGGCTCGATACTTAGCAAAGTCCCCGTGATAAAGGAAGTATAGATATAGAGCTCGCGTGCCAAAGACGCCCCAAAGTAAATGCTGCTCATATCCAAATCCCTCTTATAATAAAGCTCATTGAGCTCTAGTGCCACCTCTTTGAGATCACGCCTAAAAAATCTCGCAAGCTCATACATCACATTTGCCACCACATCTTTTGGGTAGAGCTCTTGGATTTTTTGAAAACTCTCCATACTCATTTGCGGATCTCGCTTGGCTATGCCATAGGCACTTTTTAGCGCGTGGTATATGGGCTTTTTGGCATTGCCTATCCACGCAAAATCCTCGATTGGCACATTATTGAGATAGCGCAAAAAACAGAGCAAAAACGCCTTTTGCTCGCTAGATTCAAAGCTAATATCCGCAAAATCTGCGCTAATAGTGCTTAGGATTCTATCGACATTGCGATAGGTCAGTCGCCCAGCCACCACGGCAAAAAGTCCAGAGAGCACATCACTGCTATCTAGATGATAGGCGCGCAAAAAATGCGTATAAGCACTATCATAATCCCCCACTTGGGCATACAGCACGCCTATGTTGTAGTGCAAAATCGCGTGATTGGGGTAGATACGGAGGGCTTTTAGCATATAATCCCTTGCCTTGCGGATATTGTTTTGATTGACTTCGCGCAGGGCTAGGGCGATATTTTGATTGACTTTAGCGATCCCGCTGCCCTCGCCTAGCGCGCTTTTGGCAAACTCGATATTATCGATTTTTAGGTGTATGCCACCCTCTTGGATCACCCCAAGCCCCTGCTTAGCGTCAAAAACCCTAAAAGGCGCGTAATAATACACAATCTTATAGCCCAAAATCTGCTCGTGCTCAAACTTGCGATTCCAAAAATTCTCTTGGGCTTTGTGGATATCAAAAAGCTCATCTTTGAGCTTCACGCGTATGGGATAGAGGCTCAAATCCGGATTTTTCTCATCTTGGCGCATCATACGATTGAGGATACTCACACTTTCTTTAAAATTCCCCAGCTTTAGCTCAATAAGCTGCAAGGACATCAGCGCGTGGGGATCTTTGGCAAAGGCGTTTAGGTATTCATACATATATTGGCGCGCCTGCTTGTATTCGCCCACTCTAGCGTGGAGCTGGGCGATGGCGAGATTGTCCTTTTTGGCAGGCGTTTTTTTGAGCGCAGCGAGGGCGTTATAATCGTCGTTAAAAAGCGTGAAAACGCGTGCGGCAAGGCGGTTATTATACGCTTGGTAGGCTTTGGAATTAGGATTTAGCAATGAAGAGAGGGATTCAAAATAAAAGCCCTTATACACATCAACAAGGCTATAAAGAAAGGAGTAAAAAGGTGCTTTGCTAGATTCAAAAAGATGCGAGGAGCTAATACCTACATAGTAATCCACCAAATTTTGCTTACCGAGCTTGTGTGCGGCATACGCGGCATTTATCGCGCTCACTGCCACATCTTCACCAGATTCAATAGCCAGATCAAAGGACTGCAAAGCCTGCGCATATTCTTTTTCTTTGAGCTTAATCACGCCCAGATTGTATCCCGCAAGCGATTGGGAAAATATCGCAATATGCTCAAAGAGATCAAGTGCCTCTAGCTTGTCGCCCTGCTCATAGAGGATATTTGCCTTTTTTATCATCTGCCCTAGCTCGCTCTCATCGATACTACCCTTTTTAGAGAGCTGCTCCACTTGGGGGGCTTGGGAGATTTTAGCGGGCTTTGGCGGCGGTGGGGGGGGCATATCCTCCTCCTCACTACTGCTAAAAGCAAAAACCACAAGGCTGATGATAAGCACTAGCGCGCTCACGCCCCCGCCAATGAGCGCGATCAACGCCTTTTTATTACCCTTTAGCGCGTTTAGGGCGGGGAATTTTTGCGCTATGGGGGATATGAGCGCGGCGATTCTTTGCCCTAGCCCTAGCTTTTGTTCCGAATCTTGCTCTGCTTGCGCGCTAGATTCTGTATCTTGGTTTGGATCGTTAAGATCGACTTCTTGTGCAGCCATAGCCTACCTTAGAGATATTTTTGTAGCACCTTTGGGATAGTGATACTCCCATCTTGGTTTTGGTAATTCTCCATAATCGCAATAAGCGTGCGCCCCACGGCGAGTGATGAGCCATTTAGGGTATGCACGAGGGTGTTTTTTTTCTCATCTTTAAATCGTATCTTTGCCCTGCGTGCTTGGAAGTCGCGCGTATTGGAGATGGAGCTAATCTCGCGATAGCAGCCCTGCCCGGGCAGCCAAACCTCGATATCTATGGTATTGCTCGCGCTAAATCCCAAATCCCCCCCGCATAGCTGCACGAGGCGATGGGGTAGCTCTAGGGCTTGCAAGATTCCGCTTGCTGTCTCTACCATTTTTTCTTGCATCGCGTCGCTAGAGTGAGGATGTGTGAGGGCGACGAGCTCGACTTTGTCAAACTGATGTTGGCGTATCATTCCCCGCGTATCGCGCCCCGCGCTCCCGGCTTCTTTGCGAAAGCAGGGCGTGTGGGCAGTGAGCATAATGGGCAGCTTGTCTTTGGGGATAATGGTGTCGTTGTAGAGATTAGTGAGCGTGATCTCTGAAGTGGAGATGAGATAGAGCTCGTGTATCTTACTATCGGGAGAATCTAACTCCTCTATGTGGGTTTTTACCTTAAACATATCCTCTTCAAATTTAGGCAGCTGTCCCGTGCCAAAGAGGCAATGCGCATTGACAAGTAGCGGCGTGCTCACGACTTCAAAGCCCGCGCGCTCATTATAATCCAGCATAAAATTAATCAGCGCACGATTTAGCCGCGCACCCTCGCCGCGCAGCACGCTAAAGCGACTTTTGGCAAGCTTCACGCCAGATTCAAAGTCTATCCACCCATTTTGCTCGGCAAGCTCCCAATGCTCCTTAGGCGTGAAGTCAAATGTGCGAGGAGTTAAAACCTTAGCCACTTCCACATTATCATGCTCATCATCGCCCGCAGGCGTTTTAGAATCTGGGATATTAGGAATCGTGTGGGCGAGCGTTTGGAGCTTAGATTCTATCTCACTAAGCTGCTCTTGGGCGTGGGCGAGCTTTTGCTTGTTGGTATCTAGTGCCCCTTTTAGCTCATTGGTATCCTGCCCTTGGGCGCGGTATTGCCCAAAGAGCTTGGAAGTTTTGTTTTGGTAGGCTTGGAGCTCCTCTAGCTCTTGTTTGCATTTTTTGTGCGCACTTGCTAGCTCGCGCAACTCCGTGAGGACTTGCGCGCTCACCTTTTTTATCGCAAGCCTCTCTTGCAGAGATTCAAAGTCGTGTAACACCGCTTTTATATCAATCATTGCCTTTCCTTATAGAATCTTTGCGCTTACAAAAGCATTTGTTATTCCGAGCGGGATTTACTCTGCTCCGCGCTCGCCCAAAAAGGCTCTTAGCTTTTTATACTCCTCTTTTGTGAAATACCGCCATTTGCCACAAGGCAGGTTGTTAAGAGAGCAAAACCCATAGCCCACACGCTTCAAATCCAAAATCTCATAGCCAAATTGCGCAAAAAACCGCCTTAGCTCTCGGTTTTTACCCTCCTCTAGCACGACACGCACGCGTGGCAAAGCACTATGGCGCAAAATCTCAAAGTCTAGAAATGGTGCAAGTGTGAGGGATTGAATCTTGCTCAAAGTATGCGCACCCTTGGCATTATCTATCTCAAAGCCCCTGCCCTCCTCTAGCATCAAACGCACAGAATCCAAGAGTTTGGGGCTAAGCGCGTGGGAGAGCTTGAGATTGTATGTGCGTGGGAGGGCTGCGGTGCTTAGAGAATGCACCACCTGCTTACTATCGCTTAGGATTAAAAGCCCCTCACTTGCATAATCCAGCCGCCCGACATAGCTAAACCCCCTAAACTTAGAATCTAAGCTATCATAGATAGTCCTGCGCCCCCTATCATCGCGCTTGCTCACTAGCTCACCTTTGGGCTTGTGGTAGATGAGCGCGGTGTATTTTTGCACAGGGCGCAAGAGCTTGCCATCGACAAACACCTTATCCTTCGCTCCCAACACACTTTGCAAGGTAGCCTTTGTGTGATTGAGTTTCACGCGTCCAGATTCTATGAGCGCATCAGCCTCGCGGCGCGAAAACTTTGAATGATGGGCGATGTATTGGTTTAGGCGCATTGGATTCCTTTATGCTTGAGATGTGTGTGATGGGTGGTGGCATTGTAGCAAAATTCCTTTTTTTCCCTTTGCTCCATTATGGCTTCTTGTGCCTGTTGGCTTGGTATTACACAAAGCATTCCATAATACCCCACAAAGCATAAGCCAAAAGGAGAAAATATGCGCTATAAGCTTGTGATGTTTGGATTTTCTGCATTATGCGTGGATTTGGAGGAGGTGTTAGCGCGCCTTAGGGGCTATCCGCCAGAGCGCGCACAACGCGAAAATGGCGATCAGTGCTATCTCATCGATTTGCACGATGGCGCGTCCTATGAGATAGCCCTAGATTCTAGCAATCACTACGCCATTATTGGTTTAACCACTCAATCATCAGCGCATTAAGCTGCTTGCTAAACTCCCCGCCCTGCTCTGGGCTCCCCCCTTCAGCAATCAGCGCACTGCCAAAGAGCAGCTGCGCGACTTTAGCGATTTTGTCTTTGTCTTGTGAGTTTTTGAGCTTTTGGAAAATCTCGTGATTGACATTAATCTCGATGTTTGGCTTGGCTTTGGGGGCTTGCTGTCCCATTTGGGCAAAGAGTTGGGCTAGCATAGGATTGTCGTCTTGCTTGATGAGGCTTAGCGGGGCTTGCTGCATAAGGCTTGTGAGGCTAACCTCGCCAATTTGCTCGCCTAGCGTGTCTTTAAAGCCCGCTACAATGGGCTCAAACTCCTTTTTTACCTCCTCACTCACGCCCTCATCGCCGATCTCATCTAGCGCGTCTTTGGAGCTGATGTTTTTGAGCGGCGTTTTGTCGTATTCGCCCACCATTGGCATCACCATACCATCGATTTCATCACTTAGCAGCAGCACCTCAAAGCCCTTGTTGGCAAACTTCTCTAAAAGCGGAGAGTTTTTGAGCAGCTCCTTGCGCTCGCCTAGCACATAATAGATACTCTTTTGCTCTTTTGGCATAGATTCTTTATAACTTTTAAGCGAGATAAACTCGCGGTTTTGGCTATCAAAGCGCATAAGCTCAAGCAATTTTTCTTTGTTTTCATAATCCCCATAAAGCCCCTCTTTGAGCACCTTGCCAAATTGGGCGAAAAATTCCTTATAGAGATTCTCATCTTTTGCCATCGAGGCGATTTCTGAGAGGATTTTTTTGGTAGAGGCGGATTTGATATTGGCTAGGATTTTGTTTTGTTGCAAAATCTCGCGACTGACATTGAGCGGCAAATCGCTACTATCAATCACCCCGCGCACAAAGCGCAGATAAGAGGGCAAAAGCTCCTTATCATCATCGGTAATAAACACGCGCTTGACATAGAGCTTCACGCCGCTTTGGTAATCCACACGATAGAGATCAAAGGGCGCGCTTTTGGGGATAAAAAAGAGCGTGGTGTATTCTAGGTTGCCCTCGACTTTGGTGTGAATCCAGCGCAAAGGATCGGCATTATCGTGCGCAAAGGACTTATAAAAATCCTTATAATCCTGCTCTTTTAGCTCGGATTTGGGCAGAGTCCAGAGGGCTTTTGCCGAGTTTATCTGCTTTTGCTTTTGCTCAAGTTTTTCTTTTTTCTTGCTCTTATCCTCTGTGCCCTCTTTTTTATCCTCTGCGTTATCCTCTTGGGGCTCGCTCACGACTTCGCTATAGTGCAGATAGATAGGGAAGGCAATGTGCTCGGAGTATTTGCCAATGATACTCTCAATCTCCCAGCGCGAGGCGAAGTGCTTTTCATCGTTTTTGAGATAGAGCGTGATTTGCGTGCCAAAGTCCTCCTGCACGCACTCGCCTATCTCATACTCGCCCTTGCCATCGCTCACCCACGCATACGCCTTATCCTCGCCTGCCTTTTTGCTCTGCACCACCACGCGATCTGCTACCATAAACGCCGAGTAAAACCCCACGCCAAACTGCCCAATGAGCGCAGAATCTTTTTTCTTATCCCCAGAGAGTTGGGAGAGGAAGCTTTTGGTGCCCGATTTGGCGATCACGCCTAGATGTTCTTTGAGATCGGATTCATTCATTCCGATACCATTGTCTTGGATGGTGATAGTGCCCTTTTTGTCATCAAAGGATATATCAATACGCGGGCTAAAGGCGAGACTTTTAAACTTCTCATCGCTCAAAGTGAGATAAGAGAGCTTATCGAGCGCGTCAGAGGCGTTGCTCACAAGCTCGCGCAAAAAGATTTCTTTGTTGGAATACAAAGAATGTATCATCAAATCCAAAAGTTGTGTGATCTCTGTCTGAAAAGAATGCTTAGTAGCCATACAATACTCCTTGTGTTGAGAAAATTTGGGCGCATTGTAGCAGAAAAAACTAAAAAGATTCTGATTTTTATAGATTTATACTCAATAAACTTTATACTACTTCTATAAAGATTATTTATACTCTACGCTTAGACTTGCTTCTTTAGATTCACTCCTTTGGCGAAACTCATAAGTCTGCCCTAGTATCTGCAAATGCTTGCTTTTTAGCTCTAGCACGATGTTTTTTAGCTTGATGATGTCTTGTTTGTCTAGCTGCAAAAGCGTTTGGGTGTTGATTTTAAGATTCTGTGAGATGTTAGCCTCTTGTGATTTGTTATTTTCCATAAATCCCGCTCCTGTAAGTGTTTTCTAAAGACAAAAGTATAGCTATAAATTAATTAATTTTTACTTAATTTATACTCTATAGGGTATTTATATTATTTTATAACTACTCTTTAGAGTATATTTTAAGCTTTAGTATGGAATGCCTTTTGCTAAAAGTGTGGTTATGGACAAGCGAACATTTAAAACACTCCTAGCACGCGCAAATCTCAGCAAGAAAGAATTTGCCCAAATGGTGGGGATCAGCCCACAGAGTGTAAATAACTGGGGTTGTAGCAAGGAGTTTCCCTACTGGGTGCAAAGCTATCTGCAAAACTACATAGAAGTGCTAGAATACCGCGCACTTAAGGCACGGCTAAAGGAGATTTTGCCTGTCATTTAGGCGCAGAGTGCTACAATGCCACGAGTAACGCAAAAGGAGCGCAAATGCCACACACGCACAAAATTGCCAAGCTAAAGACGCAGCTAAACGCCTGCATTTTAGGACAAGAAAAGCTCATAGATATGGTGCTTATAGGGATTTTTGCACAAGGACACATACTCCTAGAGAGTGTGCCCGGACTTGCCAAAACCACGCTTGCTAAAGCCCTCGCCAAATCCCTAGAGCTTAGTTTCAAGCGCATTCAATTCACGCCCGACTTGCTCCCTAGCGACATCATCGGCGCACAGATTTATAACCCCAAGGATAGCGATTTACACACGCGCTTTGGTGCGATTTTTACTCATATTTTGCTTGCCGATGAGATCAATCGCGCGCCCGCTAAGGTGCAATCCGCGCTCCTAGAGGCGATGCAAGAGCACCAAGTCACCATAGGCGAGGATTCCTACCTGCTCCCAAGCCCCTTTATCGTCATCGCCACTGCCAATCCCATAGAATCTGAGGGCGTGTATGCGCTCCCTGAAGCCCAGCTCGATAGGTTTATGCTCGCCATTCCCCTAAGCTACCCCGATAGCGCAAGCGAGATAGCCATACTCCAAGGCAAGCACCACGCGCACGAGCCTAAGCCGATTTTGCAAGCCTATGAGCTAGATTCTATTAGGCAGTCCATAGAATCTGTGTATTGCGATGAGAGCGTGTATGCCTACATAGTCGCCCTGAGCCAAGCCACGCGCGGCGAGCTCCTCATAGAGGGCACTCAAGCACTGCGCCTAGGCGTCTCGCCCCGCGCAAGCCTCGATCTAAGCCTAGCAGCCAAAGCCTATGCGTTTTTGCACGCCAAAGACTATGTGAGCCCAAGCGATGTGCTAGAGGTGCTGCCCTTTGTCTTCTCTCACAGAATCTTACTAAGCTTTGAAGCCATCGGGCGTGGGATAAGCCCACAGACAATCCTAGATGAGCTCTCCCAACGCGTGCCAATCCCTTAAAGCCAATCCCTTAAAAGTAGAGAATCTATGCTAGGATTTACGCGCAAACTCCCCTTTGTCCCCCTCCCACATTTGCGCGCACGCGACACTGCGGGTGAAGGTGGAGATTTCTTCGAGCTAGGCGAGTATGTGTATGGACAGGACGCACGCCTCCTCTCACCCACTGCCTGCCTCAAACACCAAAAACCAATGGTTAAGGTTTTTCAAAGCCAAGCCCTCTCCTATCTGCACCTCTTCCTACTCCCTAGCCAAAGCCTCCTGCTAGGCACGCCCACCAAGCTAGAGACAATCGCGCAAATATGCGAGCTCCTGCTCATAAGCGCGCGCATGTATGGGCTAAAACCACTTTTGCACTACCTAGACGCACGCGAGCCAAAGACACTTAGCACGCCCTCACACATACGCGCCTTGCTAGATTCACTCAAAGCCCTGCGTTTTGCTAAGCGCGCAACTCTCCACAAAGCCACGAGCGCAAAACTCCTGCACCACCTCATCGCGCACAGACACCAAAAGGGCTTGGGCGTAGTTATCGGGGATTTTTACAAGCTAGATTCACACGCGCCCATCGCCTCGCTCAAGCACCACTTGGTGCTTTATGCGCTCTGTGTGCGCTCTATGCAGGAATGGGAGCCGAGCTTTTTAGATTCTGCGTGGGGGTATCGCATATGCGATATAGAGACTGATGAGAGCTGCACGCACGCCCTCACGCTCGCGCACTATAAGGAGAATCTAGCGCGCTATGATACTAAGCTAAGCGCGTATTTTGCGCATATGGGGGCAAAGCTCGCCTTTATCAATCCACAAGCTTCACTCCTGCCCCAGCTTCAGCGTATCTTTCATAGCTAGACTAGAAGTAGATTCTAAACCCACTTTGCAGCCCATAGCGCGAGATATAGGGCTGTGGGAGGAGATTAGATTCTATGGTGAGAAAAAGCCCGAGGTTTGGGCGCAGATTTATCGAGCCTGTGGCACTCACATAATGCCCAATATCCTGCACGCCATAGGCTCTTAGCTTATACTCTAGCGCGAGCTTAGATGCGCCATCATTGCCTAGCACCACCCCAAAGGCGTTGGAGAGCAAAAACCTGCCTTGATTGTGTCTATCAAAATACAAAGTGGGCTCAAGGAGATAATACACATAGCTATAATCTCCTATGCGCGTGGAGAGCCCGCCACCAAGGGCGAGGTAATAGCGCAGATTATCGTGCAAAAACTGCCGTGAAAAGCCCATATCTAGGCGATAAGAAAAGGGCGTGAAAAACTTGCTCACCATACCAAAGGAGGCGAGCGAGAGAATCGTAGCGTGGTGGATATGCGCGCGCATTTGGTTTTGTGAATCCACCCCAGTGTAGCCTAAGATTCTCAAAAACTCGATCTGCGCACCTATGAGATAGCCCCTGTCATTATCGCTAATATCGTGGTAGGCAAGGCGAAAATCTAGCCCCAAGCCCTGCCCTGTGATCCCGCTAGAATCTGCAGTGGCGACATACATCGGGCTAACTCGCAAGCCACGATTGCCCTTAAGCGGGGAGTTTGGCGTGGGGACTTCCACTGCTTTGCTCGCGCCAAGCTTTGAGCGCACAGACGCGCTCTCGTGGATTATGTGCGTGTAGTCGTCTTTGCTTAAGCGATCTTTGGCATACCAATACTCGCTCATCTCAATGCTAGATTCTAAGATATATTGCTTTTGGCGCAAGGAGAGATTCTCATCATCAGCGATTTCTTGCGCGCTTAGCTTGCCTTTGGCGAGCTTTTTTGCCTTGCGCACATCGCCAAAGCTCATATCGCGCTCATAGGCAAGGAGCTTAGCACGCCTGCTAGGGCGATAAGCCTCACTGATAATAAGCCCCGCATCGCGCATCACAAAGAGCGTCTCGGGAGGATTGACTTGGTAGATAAACTTCTCGCGCAACGCTAAGCTAGGGCGCGCCACCTCTAGGAGCCACAGGATATTATACGAGCAGTTTTTGTCAAAAAAATAATACCACGACCACGCATCGCCAAGCTCCCAAATATGCCGATACATCTGCAGGACTTCCTCATAGTCTAAATTGAGATCAAACTCCCATATATCGCGGTTTTCGACATCGCGATATTCTTTGAGCTTTTCGTAATAAGGCAGGATAGAAAAGCGCCCATCATACATTCCAAATAGCCCCTTAAACGCAAAGGCAAAGCCATTTTCGACATTGGGATCGGCTGAAGCTTGGTAATTAATCGCAAAGGAGAGCAGGCGTGAGTTAAACCCCGAGTTTAGAAGCAAAAAGGTGTGCCCAAACATCGAGGCGGGGGAGTTGATATGCGCTGCGGGGAAGATGAGTGTCGCGCTTTTGGGATTGACATAGGCAAACATTGCTTTAAATTCTTGGCATTCCACGTGCGGCAGCTCCTCAAAATGTAAAAGGGAATGGAGATAAAAAAACCTTGCTGGGAAGCGACAAATGCCATGGTAATCCTCTGAACTACTCGAGCGGCGCGGCAGGGAGGTCACTGCGGCATCAAGCAGGGCGTTGGATTTGCTCACGCGCTCTATGAAGTCCTCTGGCACGATGACAGAATCTATGGGCTGATAAAACGCCTCAATCGTGGCGATAAGCTCGGCTTTGGCGTCCCTTTTGCCATCTTTGGCATAAAAAAACTCAGGCGAGACAATCTCACTCTCTTTCCCATCAAAATGCAGCAAATCCCGCCACTGCTTTTGGTTATGCAGCTCTAGCTCTAGGGCTCGCGCAATCGCCCTATTTTTGGCACTATCGCGCGCCTTGCTTTGTGCCTCGTTGTGCGCCTGCACCCCGCTTTGCGCCTCATTTTGCTCCTGCGCCTGCTTGCTTTGGAGGGCGAGTAGGGGCAGCACGCACAAGGCTAATACAAGAAAATATCGCATACACGCTCTTTTTTGGATTTTGCGCGGCATTATAGCCTAATTGACATTGATTAATCCAAGCAACCTATAATTGTCGCTTACCTCAAACTTTAAGGAGCTTTTATGAAGACACTCATACTTTTTGCCCACACTTTTTGGGAAAATTCTAAAGTCAATAAGGCACTGCTGCAATCTGTGCAGGGCGCGCCAAACCTCACGATAGAGAATCTCACGCTTAGCTGCCCCAATGGCGCCATCGATGTAGAAGCCCAAAAGGCATTGCTCAAAAACGCTGATAGCATTATTTTTCAGTTTCCTTTGTTTTGGTTTAGCACGCCAAGCCTGCTCAAAGAATGGCAAGATAGGGTGCTAACGGGAATCCTCTATGGGAGTGAGCCAAAGCTGCTAGAGGGCAAGAACTTTGGGATCATCACCACCGCAGGCGGCGCAGAATCTAGCTATGATGGGCATCACGGTGCGACGATAAAGGATATTTTTGTGCCAATCTATCATAGCTTTAAATATCTAGGGACAAAGCCCAAAGAGCCTTTTTGTATCTTTAGCGCAAATGCGGAGAAGCTCCCGCTGGAGGAGTATAAGGCGTATTTGGGGGTGTAGTTTAGATTCTGTGTTAAGGCATTCAGCTTTTAGCGAAAAATCGGGGAGTTTGATTGTCGGCGGCGGTCACTACCGCCTAGGTAGCTCCCTTGCCTCCAATCTGCACAACCCCAATTTTTCATCTAAAATCTTAGAATGCCTAGGCAAGCCAAGCGCGGAGTCTCAAGCAGATTCAGAATCTAGCTCTACAGAATCTAAAACAATTACAGAATCCACAACGCTAAAAAATCCTAACAAGGCTTTGCCAAATATCAATAATAGTGCGTGCGTGCTTGCGCACGCACTATTATTGATATTTGGCAAAGCCTTACACAAAGTTTTTTAAAGTGGGGGATTTGTGAATTTGTTTTAGATTCTATAAAGATGAGGTTTTGTGTTTAATTCTATCAGTCTAGATTTTATAAGCGTTTTAGAATCTGTGAGGACAAATTTTCTCAATCTAGATTCTGTAATTCTTTAGATTCTGAACACAAATCTAGATCTGCTAAGCTAGATTCTATAAAACTTTAGAATCCAAATCGCCAAATCCAAACCCCCAGATTCCATAATTTAAAGTTTTTTGTATTACAATCCCCCTTTTTGCTTTGGCGATAGATTTTTACACAGAAGGTTGTGGAATGTTTGGCGTGGGTGTTTTTGAGATTGTAGTCATTTTGGTGGTGGCAGTGATTTTTTTGGGACCAGACAAGCTGCCCCAAGCCATCGTGGATATCACAAAGTTCCTGCGCGCCGTCAAAAAGACTATCAACGACGCCAAAGATACCTTTGACAAAGAAGTGCAGATAAGCGAGCTCAAAAAGGAAGCTCTAGAGTATAAAAAACTCTTTGAGGACAATGTTAGCGCCGCAAAGAGCGGGGTGGATTCGCTCACAAAAGATTTGGAGTTTAAAGAGCTTAGCAATCTCTCGCTACACAATCTCACTGACGAAACTACCCCCGCCCACTCACAAAAAAGCGCAGAATCTCGCGCCCTAGAATCTCTTAATAATGAATCGCTCAATCTAGAATCGCTCAACTTCCAAAGCGCGCAGATAGACGCCCAGCTAGGCATTTCAGAATCTAGCGCGCCAAGCGAGGCTAAGCCACCCAAGCAAGATTCTCACCAAAGCCCACAAAGCGAGCCCAAACCGCTAGAGCGCGATTCTTATCAAGATTCACAAAACAATCCCGCGCCCCCTCACATAAGCGACTTAACCCCCACCAACGCACCCAAAGGAGCCTAAGCGATGTTTGAAGACTTAAAACCTCACTTACAAGATTTGCGCAAGCGGCTTATCATCTCCGTGGCGGTGCTGCTCCTTAGCTTTGGGGTGTGCTTTAATTTTTGGGGCGTGATTTTTGATTGGGTTGCTGCGCCTATCAATAGCGCGCTAGAAAACGAGTCTATCAAAGCCCATCTCGCCGCCCTCACGATACTAGAAAATGTCTTTGTCGCGCTCAAAGTCGCCTTTTTCGCCGCGCTCGTGGTGTCTATGCCTATCATTTTTTGGCAGTTTTGGCTTTTTGTCGCGCCGGGCTTGTATAAGCACGAGAAAAAAATCGTCCTGCCCTTTGTGGCGTTTGCAAGCGTGATGTTTGCATGTGGCGTGGGCTTTGCGTATTATATCGTGCTGCCTGTGGTGATTGAGAATGTCCTGCTTTTTGGGAGCGATAAATTTGAGGGGAGTTTGAGCGCGGAGAATTATGTGATGTTTTTCACGCGCCTTGTGGTGGGCTTTGGGATTGCCTTTGAGCTGCCCGTGCTTAGCTATTTTTTAGCCAAAGTGGGAATGATCACAGACAAAAGCCTTAAAAATTTCTTTAAATACGCGGTGGTTATTATCTTTATCATCGCTGCCATCATCACGCCCCCCGATGTGCTCTCCCAAATCTTTTTGGCTATCCCGCTTGTGGGGCTTTATGGGTTCTCAATCCTCATCGCGCGCTTTGTCAATCCCGCACCCAAAGAGAGCGAGCAAGAGCCACAAGAAGACGAGCACGATGAGAGCCAAGAGAGTGAATCTAGCGCGCCAATCTCTACGCAAAACCCCTAGATTCTATGCGCACACACACGATCCCAAGCGATTTTGCCCTCTCTAGCTACGACTACGCCCTGCCCCAAGAGCTCATCGCCACGCACCCCACCCACCCACGATGCGATGGGCGACTGCTCGTGTATCATCGCACTAGCGGGCGGATTGAGCATAGGCATTTTAGGGATTTTTGCGAGGTGGTGCCGCGGGATTACACGCTTGTGTGTAATGATACCAAAGTCCTCAAAGCACGGCTGTATGCGAGCAAAGAGGGCGGCGAGGCGCGTAGTAAGAATCTAAGAGAGATTTTGTTTCACAAAGCCTGTGGCAAATCGCGGTTTTTCGTCCAGATTCGCGGCAGAGCACAAAGCGGCGCGCTCTTTAGAATTTACGATCACGCCAAATCCCCCACGCGCTTTTGTATGCGCGTGCTAGAGGTACTAGAGAGTGGCTTGCGCGTGGTGGAGTTTAGCAGCAGAGATTCTCAATCCATAGAATCCAGCGCGCCCCTAGAGATAGATGAGGTGTATGCGCTGCTAGATCTGTGCGGGCACACGCCCCTGCCGCCTTATATCAAGCGCGAGGATACGCCTAGTGATAGCAGGGATTATCAGAGTGTGTTTGCGCGCAATGCAGGGGCTATCGCCGCGCCCACGGCGAGTTTGCACTTTAGCCAAAAGGATTTTTCGCGCATTAAATCTCTGTATGAAGTGTGCTTTGTCACCTTGCATGTGGGAGCGGGGACATTTGCCAGTGTGCAAACCCACGACATACGCGCCCACACTATGCATACAGAATCCTATGCCCTCTCATCACAAGCGTGCGATGTGATCGCGCGAGATTCTAAGCTATTGTGTATCGGCACGACTGCTGCGCGCGTGGTGGAGCATTTTTGGCGTGTGGGGGAGAGTGAGGGCGCGTGTGATTTGTTTTTGCACCCCGGGAATGCACCAAAGCGCACAAACGCGCTTTTGACAAATTTTCATCTCCCAAAAAGCACGCTTTTAATGCTTGTGAGCGCGTTTATCGGGCGTGAAGAGATGAGGAGAATCTATGAGTGTGCCATCGCGCATAAATACAAGTTTTTTTCCTATGGCGATGGTATGCTGATACTCTAAGGAGGTGCGATGCAAGAAAACACACAGATGAGCGATGTACGAGAGCATTGCCACTCGCTTGGGATTGCCCTTAGTAGTGAAGGCGCACAAAAGCTAGGGGCGTATGCGAGTAGGCTACTAGAGTGGAATAAGATTCATAATCTAAGCGGGGCAAGCACGCTAGATTCACTCAAAGAAAATATCATCGACTCGCTCTATCCCCTGCGCTTTGTGGATAGCTTCACAAGCTGCCTTGATATAGGCAGCGGAGGGGGATTCCCCGCTATTGTGCTTGCAATCGCGCTGCCAAAAGTGCGCTTTACTCTCACCGAGCCTAGGGCAAAACGCTTTGGTTTTTTGCAGCATATCATCGCCGAGCTTAGACTAGATAATGCCAAGGTGCTGCCTGCGCGCATTCAAGAGATCCCTATCACGCAGGTTAATAATATCGATCTCATCACTTCTCGCGCGGTGATGAGCGCGGAGGAGATTATGCGCTATGGGCGCAGGTTTTTGAGCCACAATGGGCATTATCTGCTCTTTAAGGGCTCAAATTTGCAAAAAGAGTTGCCAAGTATGAGCATTGAAGAGTGCTTTAGCAGGAATGAGAGAATCTACTTTTACAAAAAGGGGTGAAGCGATGAAGTTTTTGATTATTATCGTAGCGATTTTGGCGGTGGTGTGGTTTATGCTCCTGCGCCCCGCTCTGGGCTCTAGTGAAAAACCTCGCGCGAGGAAATCGCGCAAGGATTTGCCAAGTGAGGTTATGCAAGAGTGCAGCGTGTGCGGGGTGTTTGCCTCACAAAAAGAGGGGATTAGACAGGGCGAGAAGTTTTTTTGCTCCAAAGAATGCAAAGCGCGAGGAGATGGGCGATGATTGTCTTTGGGTATCCGCATTTGCGCTCGCCCAGATTCCGCCATATCCGCACAAGTGCAGACATCGCGACAAGTGGGAATGATGAGATTGTGTGGTTTTATGCGCGAGAGGATAGGGAGTTTGCGCTGCTAGGGCATTGCGTGAGCTATGAAATCCCCTGCGCGGTGAGAGTGGAGGAGGTTTTGGACTTTGTGCTATGCGCGAGTTTCAAGCCCACCTATCTCATTATAGAATCTAGCCCCGCGACATACCAAGCAATCGCCGAAAATTATATGCTAGATTCTAAGCTCCTATGCCTCATCACGCACGAGGGGCAAATCGCCGCCCTAGCCCAAGAGGGTATCGATGGCGTGATTTTTGAGAGTTGGCTTGAGGGAGCGCGATACCCCGCGCGATGAGCGCACTGCCCTATTTTAGGGGCTTGTTGGTATCTTATTGCCCTGCCCTGCGTGCTAGCACCACGATACTCATCGCCACGCAAAACACCCCAATGCCTAGCAGCGCCCAAATATGCCCCATCACATCGCCAAATTCCGCGCCCATTTGGTTTAAGCTAACAAACCCCCTAATGCCGTGGTAGGCGGGTATCACATACGCCAACTCGCGCAGGAAGCTTGGCAAAAGCTCGCTGGGCCAAATAAATCCCATAATAAACACGAGCGGCATTGAGGAGAGAAAAATAATCTGTGTGGGCAGGCTCTCGTCCTCTAGCAGCGCACCTAGCAGCACGCCACACGCGCTACAGCACGCAATAAACACAATCCCAAAACGCCAAAAATCCCCCATACTCGCGTGGATATGCACGCCAAAATAAGGGAAAAGCACCCCAAAATACACCAAAAACCACACACAATACACGCTACTAAACGCGCAGATTCTCACAAGCACGATCCTTGCAATCCTGCTATAACCCTTAGAATCTAGCGCGCCTTTTGCCTCGCACAAGCCCTCGCTACCACCGCTAGCGCGCTTAGATTCTTTGGCGAGGCGGTTTTGGTATGCAGTGAGGATCGCGCTGCCACCGATAAGCGTCTGATGCAGGATAAACACGAGCACCGCCGCTAGCGCGTAATTGATATAGCCAAGGCTTGGATTATAGAGCGGGATTGCCTCATAGCGTATGTGAGAAGCACTTAGGGCATTTGGGTGATGAAGCTTGTGGAGCTTTTGAGAGAGGGCATCTAGGGCATTATGTATGCCCTCTACAATCGCGCCATAGATGAGGAAATACGAGGCATTGCCCATATATGAGACAACGCTCCCCACTCCCAAATACGCGCTAGATTCAAAGCCTTGTGGGATAAAAAGCACGCCATCGGCTTGAAAAGATTCTATGCTCTCCTGTGCTTCTTTGAGGCTTGGGACTTCCGCGATGAGCTCGATTTGGGGCGTTGCTCCTACTAAAAAAATGAGCTCTTTTGAAAGCGTGCTTTTGTCCTCATCCACGATGAGCAGCTTTTGCTCGCTCACGACATCGTTAAGATATGGCATAGGATAGAGCAGTCCATACACCATAGAGCCCACCACTACGACAAGCACCACGACGCGATTGGTAAAGATCGCCCTGTATTCTGCCAACAAATCGCGCCAAAACCTCATCGCCCTCTCCTCGCGTGATAGATAAGACTCCCTAGCGCAAAAAAGAGCACAAACACGCCCATCTGCCCCAAAATCTGCCACGCCCCGCTTACACTCCCCCCATAGTTTGCCTGCTGGATATAGAGCTCCATAAAGCTAGATATGGGCAAAAGCTTGCTCCAAAAAAGTGCTAGGAGATTCATAGAATTTTGCGGATAAGTCACACCCGCAAATGCCAAAGACGGCGCGGTATAGACAGCCACGACGCCAATAGTCTTTTTGATATCAAGCAAGAGGGCTTGCAAGCACACCACCACGCCATTAATCCCAAGCAGCAATACCCCTAAGCCTAACACAAGCAGCCCAAAGCTCCCGCGCACCTCAAAGCCGAGATTTTTTAGCAACAACAGCATACAAATCCCCCACCACATAAACACCATCGTATTGCCCACATAGCGGATAAAGAGGCTTTTAAACGAGTGCGGCGCACTTTTTAGGAGTTGTATCATTGCAAGTGCGCTAAGAATTTGCAGCATACAAGGGAGCAAGAGCGTGAGCAAAAACTGCGCGTAATTGCTCGAGGCGTTATAAAGCGGGATAATCTGTGAAAAAATGGGCATAGCCTTGCTAAGGGCGAGGTGCAAATCCCCATCTTTAATGAGATTTTGCGCCACGGATTGCTTAGCATCAAGCGTGCCCACAACCTGCGCAAACGCGCTATTTAGGGCTTTTCCCACGAGCACAAACTGCGCATTGTAATACAACGCGAGCTTCGCACCCTTGCCAAGTGTGAGATCTCGCTCAAAATGATGGGGTATCACGGCAAGGGCGTAAATCTCCGCGCTAGCCAAGTGGGCTTTAGCCTCCATAATCGAGCCATACTCGCGCTTGATATACATCGTGGGCGAGGCATTGATAGCAAATCTCACATCAGCACTCGCGCTTGTCCTATCCAAATCCACGAGCCCAATGGGCAAATCCCTAGGTAAGGACGCGCTAAAGATGGCATACATAAACCACCCAACCAAAATGGGCAGCACAAAATAGAGCAAAAATAAGACAAAGCGTCTGGAGAGAAACTTCCAAAGCTGCCGAAGTTTTTTCATCATCGTGGCGGGAGCGTGATGATAGCACTCATACCCACGGCGAACTCGCCCTCATTGTGCAATGGGCGTGCCTCTATCTCAAAGCTGCGCAAATCATAGCCCTTAGAATTAGAAGTCGCGCGCCAAGTGGCAAAATCCCCCATTACCGAGACATATCGCACCCTAAAGCGCACTTCTTTTTGCAATGCTGGGATATAGGCGCTAAATTCTGAATCTTTTTGAAAGTCTTTGAGGTATTCCTCCGAGACTGCCACGCGTAGCCACACATCTTTGGTATCTACAAGCATCACGACGGGGAATCCCGTGGGGCTTAGCTCACCCTCGGAGAGCAGGACATTAGCGACTTCCCCATCAGCAGGGGCGTAGGCTTGGATATCTTTGATATAGGCTTCCACTTCGCTTAGCTGCCCCGCTGCGGCGATTTCTTTTTGTTTTGCTGCTTCTTTGGTTTCATTTGTCGCGCCATCAAGGGCGATTTTGTATTGCTGATAGGCGGTGCTTTCGTTGTATTTGGCGTTTTGATACGCGGTGTAGGCTTCATCGCGCTTTTGTAGGCTTGCCACGCCTTGGTTATACAAATCATCAATGCGCTTATAGGTGTTTTCTGTGAGCTCGCGCATAGCCTTGGCACTCTGATACATATCCTTTGCCGAGAGGATTGTCTCTATGCGCGCGCCCTTGTGGGCTTCTTGGGAGAGGGCTTTGGCTGCTTCATAGCCCGCTTGGGCTTGGGTGAGCTTGGCTTGGAGCTCGGGAGATTCTATAGTAAAGATGAGATCGCCTTTTTTGACAAAATCCCCGCGTTTGACTAGGATAGATTCTATACGCCCTGCGATTTTGGAGCTCACTTTGTATTCTCGTGCTTGAATCTGCCCTTGGAGTTGCTGGGGCTTTGGCGTATAGGCTTTGTAAAAATTGATAACTAGCCAAACCACGATAGATACGCCAATAAGCGCGCCTAGGATAAGGGTTATTTGCTGCTTTTTCATCGATACTTCCTCATTGCTGGTATTGGTAAAAAGATTCTATATCATCGCTTAGCGCGAGGAGCTTGGCAAGGGCTATGATGGCTTTATAAGCGATGGTTTTTTGCTCAATAAGCGCGCTTTGGAGCATATTTTGGGCGTCTATGACTTGCGCGCTTGTCGCCATACCTTGCTTAAAGGCATTTTGCTGCAGTTTGAGATTTTCTTGTGCGAGCTGGATAGAGGAGTGCAGGCTTAGGTATTCCTCGCGCGCATACAGGGCTTCTTTATAAGTGCGCCGCACAAGTAGGGTTAAATCCTTAGTCGCTTGGGCTTTGAGGCTCTCAAGCTCTAGTTGGGCGAGCTTAGAGGCTTGGTATTTTTGGATACGCCCATTTGGTGTGATGAGGGGCACACTCACGCCCACGCCCACATACCAGCTTGGGAGGGCTTGGATCAGCAGTGAATCTTGCCTATCAGTCACGATATAGCTTCCCATACCCACTACTTGTGGCAAAAACGCCCCACGCGCGATTTTAGTGGCTTGGGCAGCGGATTCTAATTTGAGATCCATAGATTGCAGCGCGGGGTAGCTTGAGAGCGTCTTTTGGACATAATGCTCTTCATTCTCAAGTGGCTTTTGTGAGAGCATTAAGCGCGATGAAGGCTCGATATTTGGGCTATCTAGCGCGGTTTGCAGGGCGAGGTTGGTGCTTTGGTAGGTGTTTTGTGCTTGGTGGAGCTTGGTTTTGCTCTTATCGCTTGCCACTTGGGAGCTTAGCACCTCAAGGCGCGCGATTTGCCCGCTTTTTTGGAGGCTAAGCGCGTTTTGGTAGTGCAGCTGCGCGGCTTCATAATCCTGTGCAAGCACCTCCTCTAGCTCACGCGCGAGCACATCGCCATAATAGATATTGATAAACTCCTCAAAAGTCGCGAGTTTTTTGAGCCTAAGGGCTAGCTCTGCGTCCTTTTTGGCAATCTCTGCGAGCTCCACGCCCGCGGCGCGCACGCCCCCGGTATAGAGCGGATAGAGGATAGTGAGCGCACCCAGCATCACATCGCGCTGCAGTAGCGTAACGGGGCTACCAAGCGAGGCGAGGAGTGAATCTAGCGGGGGCGTGGCGGGGAGGTTTGAGGGTAGGAGCTGATGGCTCATAGGCTTGTCAAAATACACATACGCCCCGCTAAAACTCACCTCAGGCAGATAGCTTAGCTTTGCGCCTAGCGCGAGCTTTTGGGCGCGATTGAGGTTGTAGGTTTGGGCTCTTAGCGCATCACTGCTTTGGAGCACTCGCTCCCACGCACTACGGACATCTATGGCTTTAGCCTCCTTTTCCTTGGCCCCCTCACAGGAATCTTGCGCGCAAATGTGTGAAAAGTCCGTCTTTGCGCTTTGCGTATCTAGGTTTTGAGAATCCACTCCTTGTGCCACACCCACGCACAAGACAAACACGAGCGCACCTAGCCTCATAGCACACCTTTTGTCGTTAAATTTTAAGGCGCAGATTATAACGCCTTTGCGCTTTAAGTGCAAGAAGTGGTTGTGATAGCAACCAACCCACACTTGCACACGACGAATTTTTGTTTGCAATAGTAAGCCCACACAATCCACACCACACCAAAGGCAAGCCTTGATGAGATTCTATAAATGAGTGTTTGTGAATCTAAGCTTTCTTAGATTCTGAATCTGCCCCTAGAATCTCACACTTGGCTTACTCTGTGGATTCTGTAATGCCATAGAATCTTATCAAGGCTTGCCCCTTGGCATTTTAAGATTTTTTACTCCTTGAGCAAAGCTGTTGCGAGCGTAAGCGAAGCAAAAAGCCCAATGCCTTAAACACAATCTACAATCTACAATCTCAGTAACCAAAGTAACATAAAGTAACACTTGCAGCTTTAGCACCTATGTCAAAACCCTTATATTTGCTATATATGCGTGTTTAACGCCCAATGCTCCCCAAAGAAAATATGTGAGAGATTCTGTAACAAATTTTGAAATTTACCAACTATTTACAATCTCTTAATGTTTTTTTTACAAAAGTGGAGTTACATTTTTCTTGTCCAAAAACACGTTTAAGGAGGCAACTATGAGAAACAAGATTTCTTTAGTTTTGGCAGGCTTGCTCGGATCTGGGCTACTTGTGGCAGATGAGGCTAACGCGCAGCAGGCTACACAAGCTCCAAGTGAGGTCAAAAAGACGCTTGGCGGGTTTTTTGATGGTATGGAGGCAAAGGGCTTCGCGCGTGCGCGCTACACGACTATCGATGGCGCGGGCGGCACAGGGGCTGATCAGCAATATCGTATGAAGCTCGATATCACAACTGGCAAAGTCGATGGCTATAGCTTCACAGGTGGAATGATGTTTAACTACGGCACGACAGCCGTCACCCCCGCTAGCCATAGCAATGGTGCGGCACAGGGCTCTATGGCCACAATCATCGGAAAGGGCTACAACGACAGATTTGGTATCGCGACTTTTTCGGTAAATAAAGAAATTATTAGCGAATCTAGCAAAACCGAGTTTAATGTCGGCCGCCTAAACCTCAGCACCGTATTTACCAACAACACGACAGATCTCGGCACTGGAGGCAAGGTGCGACTGAAGACAAATGGCGGCATCACCTATGGCGCAGATGTCTATGGTAGCTGGATTACAAGCCATGTGATGTATAACCTAAGAGATTCTGCATTTGGTGGGTTGACTAATAATACAAGCAGTAATAACACTAGTGTTGGCGGTTTCAATCACTACAACGGAAGCCTTGGGAATGATCTGCTTATGCTCTCTATCAAAGGCGACAAGGTGGCCGATAGCGGCCTTAGCTTTAACGCAAGCTTAGGATATGCTAATCGCTTGCTAGATTATCTCGCGTTTGTGGATGCTAAATACGACTTTGGCGGATTCTATGTGCTTGGACAAGTCTCGGCAGCGGGTATGGCAAGCAATCCCAACTTTATGACAGGCGGTGGCGATAAACTCGTCAATAATTGGGTGGCGGTGTCTCAATCGCAATTAGGACAGGGGGGATTTAACGGCTTTGGCAATAATAGTGAGTGGGCAAAAACTCGCGGGATTTATAATATCCAAGTTGGCTACAAGAGCAAAGAAGCTCCGATGTCGGCTAAACTCGGCTATCTGGGAAGCTTTGGCGATGGCTATGGCACACTGCTTGATAGCAGGGGCGGTATCGACATAGTAGGGAAATTCTGGGTAGATAACTACGATGCCACCAATGAGGGCTTTGGCTTTATGGGTGCTGGGGGTAGAAAGGGCACAAGTATCCAAGTGGCGTATGCGGCGATAGACTACGCCTTTGCTAAATCATGGAAAATCGGGCTAGACTATTCCTATGTCACAGGAAACAACAACTACCCATTTGTGCGCGCTGCGGTTTCACAGGCTGCCAAAAATGCCGCCCTCGCTGGCAAAGGTGTCTCATTCCATGAAGTGGCTCCATCCATCACCTTTAAGCCTATCAAAAACATAACCGCTGTGGCTCTGTATGCCCGCAACTTCGGCGATGTGAATTATGGCAAGGGCCTCTTTGAGATCCGCTATGATTTCTAAGCCACTTTTTAGGACTGCGTGCTTTTAGTCCGTGCATCTCAAGTCTGTGCGCTTTTAAGTCTGTGCGTCCCCCGCACAGGCTCCCCCAAATCCCTCTATATACAATAAACTTTATCTGACACCCGCTGTAATGTGCTATAATGCTCAGCAAAAAGGAAGAACTATGGCATACACGATTATTGAAGTAGAGAGAAAGACGGGCGTGGCGTCTAGGACACTGCGATTTTGGGCGGATAAGGGACTCTTTCCTTTTGTGCAAAAAGATAGTAATAATGTGCGGTATTTTAGCGAGAAGGATGTGCAATGGGTGTTTTGGATAGACTGCTATCGGCAGATTGGTATGAGTATCGAGGATATAAGGCACTACATTACACTTTGCGCTCAAGGTGAGGACACCGCACAAGAGCGGCTAGCAATCATAGAGAAACAGAGGCAAAAAACGCTCAATGAGATAGAAAAGCTCCAAGTCGTGCTAGAAAAGCTAGACTACAAGGTGGCGTATTATAAGGATATGATAGCTAGACACAAAGATGATATAAATCCGATGAATGGGGAGTATGTGGGGCGCAAAAAGCGCGTAAAATTTTAGGAGTGGGGGCATTCAGCTTTTAGCGAAAAATCGGGGAGTTTGATTGTCGGCGGCGGTCACTACCGCCTAGGTAGCTCCCTTGCCTCCAATCTACACAACCCCGATTTTTCATCTCAAATCTTAGAATGCCCGGCAAGCCAAGCGCAGAATCTCAAGCAAATCTAGAATCTAGTGTAGTCTTAGATTTTAGATTCAAGGTTTTAGGTTTAGAATCTAAAGCAATAACAAAACCGAGGAAGCGCAAGAAGTGCAAAACGAGGAGGTTTTAGGTTTAGAATCTAAAGCGATAGCAACCAAACCACCCTACTTGCACACGACTAATTTTTTGCTTGCAGTAGCGAGGCTATGCAATCCACACGAGGCGAGGCAAAGCCTTGATGAGATTCTGTGAAATAGTAGATTCTATAATTGCTTTAAATTCTGAACTCCTGAATCTAAAATCTAAATCCGTCTTAGATTCTAACTTTTTACTAGATTCTGCAATTTTATAATACCTTTTGCGTGGCGTGGATTCTAGGGTTTTATAGAATCGTAATGCATGCCGAGGCAACTTTTACTAAAATTTTTACTTTCTCCCCTTGACAGACACTAGGTGTAAGGATTTAGAATCTCACAAAAACTCAAGGAGTGAGAATGAAAAAGTCAAATCGTAGGAAATTTTTGGGAGATTCTCTAGCTAGTGGGGCTTTGGTATTTGGGAGCTTGTTTAGCACTCTAGCTAATGCCTCCACAGGCAAGCAAGCACACAATGAGGGCGCAAAAATCCCTCATAAAGCAATGAATCCAAGCAAAGAAGCAAGACTTAATGCCTCTAAAAATCCCTTTGGCTTAGTCTATGAAAACGCCATTGGCAAAAACGAAAAAGGCAAGGTAAATCTGCAAAAAGTGAGTTATAAAACGCGTGGTTTAAAAGCTGTGGCAAACCTCTACACGCCTGCAAACTTTACAGCTTCCTGCTATCGTGGTAGCCCACCCAAATGGAGGTGTAAAAGAGCAAGTCGCAGGGCTTTATGCACATAATTTAGCCGAGCTTGGCTATATCACACTAGCCTTTGATGCCCTGTATCAAGGGCAGAGCGAGGGAAGCCCTAGAAATGTCGATACGCCGAGCAATCGAGTAGAGGATATAAGAGCGGCGATTGATTTTTTAGAGACTTTTAAGGGCGTGGATAGCAGCCGTATGGGGATTTTAGGCATTTGTGGTGGTGGAGGCTACACGCTAAAAGCCGCACAAGGCGATAAGAGGCTAAAGGCAATCGCCACTTTAAGTATGTTTAATACGGGTAGGGTTAGGCGAAATGGCTTTTTGGATTCAGAGAAAGACAGCATTCAAGCTAGACTTGAGGAGGCTTCAAGAGCAAGGAGACAGCAGGTGTTAGGTAATATCCTTTACGCAAGCGAAGCACCTAAAAAGCTAAGCAAGGCAGAGCTTGCTAAGATAAGCACGGATCTTTATCGCGAGGCAGCGGAGTATTATGGCGACACGCACGCGCACCCAAATGCCAGCTTTGCCTACACTACCGCCTCGCTTTTAGAGCTTATGAGCTTTGATTGCTGCGAGACAATCGAGCTTATCAATAAGCCTCTTTTGCTAATGGTAGGAGATAAAGCGGACACGGCTTATATGAGCGAGGAGGCGTATGAAAAGGCGAGTGGTGCGAGTGAGCTTTTTAGGCTCAAAGATTCTACGCATATACAAACTTATTATAAAAAAGAAGTGGTGGCAGAGGCACTTGCTAAGCTAGAGGATTTTTATAGGGCAAATTTATAGTGGATTTTACAAAGGAAGTGAGTATGCAAACAAGGAAATTAAGGGATTTGGAAGTCTCTAGTCTGGGTTTGGGCTGTATGGGTATGAGCTATGGCTATGGTAAGGCAAAAGATGTCAAGCAAATGCGTGAGCTTATTGCTAGAGCCTTTGATATGGGCGTTACATTTTTTGACACGGCTGAGGTGTATGGACCTCACACAAATGAAGAGCTTGTGGGCTTGGCGATACAGCCCTTTAGGGATAAAATCGTAGTGGCGACAAAATTTGGCATAAGCATAAAAGAACACAGGCAAATCGTAGATAGCAGCCTAAGCGTGATACGCAAAAGCATAGAGGGGAGTTTGAAGCGACTTAACACCGAGTGTATAGATTTGTATTATCAGCACAGAGTGGATCCTAATACGCCTATCGAGGAAGTCGCAAACCTTATGCTAGACTTACACAAAGAGGGCAAAATAAGGGCGTGGGGTATGAGTGAAGCGGGGATTGAGAGTATCAAAAAAGCGCATAGTGTCTTTCCCCTTACTGCGATACAAAGCGAATACTCGATGTGGTGGAGGGAGCCAGAAAATGAGCTTTTTGGGCTCTTAGAGGAGCGAAATATCGGCTTTGTGTCCTTTTCACCGCTTGGCAAGGGCTTTTTAACGGGGCGATTTGATGAGAATGCTCGCTTTGCAGGTGATGATTTTAGAAGCACGGTGCCAAGGTTTGAAAAAGAAAATATCAAGGCAAATTTAGCCCTAGTCAAACTCCTAGAGAAAATCGCAGAGAGCAAAAACGCCACAAAGGCACAAATCGCCCTAGCGTGGAATCTCGCACAAAAGCCCTATATCGTGCCTATCTTTGGCACGACAAGCATTAAGCGACTAGAGGAAAACCTAGGCGCACTAAGTGTAAGGCTTAGCAAAGAGGAGTTAGGAGCTATCAATGAAAAGCTAAATTCTATAAAAATCGTAGGCGAGCGGTATAGCGGCGATGCGGCTAAGAGAGTGGGGAAGTAAGATGGTAAATTTTATCAAAACACTTGAGGGACACTAGGTGTCAGGTAGTAGAATTTGCCTTAAGAATCTAAAGCTAGATTCTAAAAACACATAAGGAGCAAGTATGCAAGGCGGGATACAAAATCGCCGAGAGTTTTTGAAAACAAGCACAAAAATATTGGGTGTGAGTATGGCTATGGGATTAGCAAATTTTGCGATGTCGGGGGATCTGCAAGGGGTGGATTCTAAAGATTCTAAAAACATAAATTCCAAAAACACGAGAAAGGAAAAACAATGCAAACAATCACTTTAAACAACGGCGTGAAAATGCCTATTTTGGGCTATGGCGTGTATCAAATCGAAGCTAAAGAGTGTCAGAGGTGCGTTGAGGACGCCCTAGAGGTAGGCTATCGCCTCATTGATACGGCGGCGAGCTATGACAACGAAAAGGAAGTGGGTGCAGCGATAAGAGCAAGCGGGCTTAAAAGGGAGGAAGTTTTTGTAACCTCAAAGCTTTGGGTGAGCGATGTGAGTGAAGACGGAGCCAAAAGGGGCTTTGAGAACTCACTTAAAAATTTAGGGCTTGATTATATCGATCTTTACTTACTTCATCAGCCCTTTAACGATGTGTATGGAGCGTGGCGGACTCTTAGCAAACTTCACACAGAAGGGCTTATAAAAGCCATAGGGGTTAGTAATTTTTACCCTGATAGGCTTGTGGATTTTTTCTTAAATAATGAAGTCAAACCTGCCCTAAATCAAGTCGAGTGCAATCCGCTGCACGCGCAGTTTGAGGCACAAAAGATAATGAAAGATTTGGGCGTGGCTATGCAGTCTTGGGCACCTTTTGGCGAGGGGCGCAACAATATGTTTAAAAATCCTATCATCGAGGGTGTCGCTAAAAAGCACAATAAAAGCGTGGCGCAGGTGATTTTGCGCTGGCTTATACAAAGAGATATTTTGGTTATCCCAAAGACGACGAGAAAAGAACGAATGATAGAGAATTTTACGCTCTTTGACTTTGAACTAGATTCTAGCGATATGCAGATTATGGCAGGGCTTGATGATAGTAAAAGCCTCTTTTTTGATCACAGAGATCCCAAAATGGTAAAGTGGCTTAATGAATACAAAAGATGAGTGCTGCGCCCCCTTAGAGTTACCCTCATTATCTATAATACTCCTCATGTTGTTGCCACATTGTGCGCCGCGGCTTTGCACTATGACGCGCAGTGGGCAACCCACCACATACAATAAAGGCAAAGTATGAATCTACTCTATAAAATCTTTAGTGTCAAAAGAGGGGAGCTGCCCCTGCTTATCCTCTCTGCTAGCTTTATTTTCGTGCTTTTTGCGAGCTATGCCCTCTTGCGTCCTTTGAGGGATTCTCTAGGGCTAGAGGGCGGAGAGGAGGAGCTCAAATGGCTTTTTTTGAGCACTTTTGTGGCTACGCTCTTTGCCTCCTTGCTTGCGATGTGGCTTAGCACAAAGGTGAAGCGCAAAAACTACCTTAATACCATTTATTGCTTTTTTGCCCTCAATCTCTTGGGCTTTTATGTCGCTATGTCCCTTATCGCCCCGCATACTGAGGCGTTTGTGTGGCTTTGTAGAGTGTTTTATGTGTGGGTGTCGGTGTTTAATCTCTTTGTGATTTCTAGTGCGTGGAGTTTGCTAGCTGATGTGTTTAGGCAGGATTCTAGCAAGCGGCTTTTTGGCATTATCTCTGCTGGGGCAAGCCTTGGGAGTATCGTGGGAGCAGCTCTTGTGAGCCTCTTTGTCTCATATCTTGGCAATACAAATTTTATTTTTCTCTCCCTTTTGTTTTTGTGCCTTAGCCTTGCTCTTAAGTGGCTTTTAGTCAAAGAGGCGCAAAAATTCGCACTAGATAAAGAGGAATTTACGCATAGATTCCAAAAGCCCATCGGCTCGCGCAATCCTTTTGCGGGCTTTAGCCTTATCTTGCACTCCAAGTACCTCTTAGCTTTCCTAGCTTTTATCTTGCTGCTTACAAGTGTGAGCACCTTTTTGTATATGGAGCAAGCGCGGATTATCAAAGAGCTTTTCCCCACGCGTGAGGCGCGCACGCAAGCCTTTGCCAATATCGATTTTATCGTGCAGACTCTCAGCTTTATCATACAGATTTTTTTTACCGCTAAGATTGCAGAGTTAGGGCTTAGGTGGCTGCTCTCCTTGCTTGGCTTTGTGGTGGGCGTGGGCTTTGTGATTCTTAGTCTTACACACCCGATGTTTTTGCCCTTTGTGATAGTGATGAGTGTGCGCAGGGTGGGCGAGTATGCGCTTGTAAAGCCGGGCAGGGAGATGCTCTTTGTCCCACTTGATTCGGATTCTAAATACAAGGTAAAAAATTTCTTTGACACCGTTGTGTATCGCGGGGGCGATGCGCTAGGAGCGCAAGTTGAAAGCGCGGTATTAAAGCTTGGCGTGGGTGCTACGCTGCTAGTGGGCGCGCTGCTTTCATTCATATGGGGGGCTTTGGGATTTTATCTAGGCAAAAGGTATGAAAAGCCCTAGCCTATGCTCCCTAAAACCCCACGCGCATATTCGCACTTACGAGCCAATCGATATTTAAGATTCCAAAAAAGCTACGCTCAAACTCGAGATGAAAGCGCAATCACTCACTTAGCACATAATCAAGTGAGAGAGAGGCAAACATACGGCTATCGGCTATGCCTCTAAGCTCGCGCGCCCCGCTCCTATCGCGCAAAATCCTATCCCCATAGCGGTGCATATCAATCGCCCCACCTAGCCCAAAGCGCATACCAAGGCTCTGATCCTGCGGTGTGAGACAATCACTCATAGCCTGCGCGCTTTGCTTAGGGGATTGCTCAGAATCTTGAGCAAAATCTCGCACAGAATCTCCCAAAAGATTCTGTGAAGCGGGGCGTGCGCGTGATGGGCTAGCGCAAGCGGCGTGTGCCCCCGCACCCTTGGGGCTAAAGAAAAATCGCTTGCCGACAAAAAGTGCGGGCTTCACGCTCACAGGCACAGAATCCCTAAGCTCTAAGCTCACGATTGCATTTTGCCATTTTGCCCCTTGCAGATAGCCCGCGATAAGCTCGACTTGTGGCTCTAGGTAGAAATGCCTAAACGCCCTATGTGTGAAAAAATCCTCTAGCCTAAGCCTATATCCGCCCTCAACACTAAAAAGCAAGGTATTGCCCCCACTAGCACCACTTAAGCCACTTATCCCGCCTGCGCCATTTGGGATAAAGCTCGCATCGATAGAATACTCCTTATACACATAGCGCAGCACAGAATCCACATACACCCCGCTATCAAAAAGCGCGCTCACATACACGCCCGCGCCATAGCCATTGCTCTGCGCGCCTGTGCCCACGCCTTGGAGGAGATTGCGCGTGTAGTTTAGCAGCCCGCCCACATAGAGTTTGCCCCCTCTAAAGGGCAGCTGATAATCACTCCCTAGCTGCACCTCAAAGAAATTCCCGCGATAATTACCCTCGCTGCTCCCTCCGCCAAAGGTGCGCACCCACGCGCCCACTGCCTTTGGATTTTCGCGCAATTCGCCCATTCGCTTTTGCAGGTTGTTCCACTCGATGACATAGCCTAGTAGGACTTGGTTAAAAAGCCCATTGGCGCGGTTTAGCGATTCTGCATTGGGGCGGATACTAAAATAGCTTAGATTCTCTCCCATAGCGTTGTTTTGACTACCGCCGCTCTCACTGCCACTATTTTGGCTGCCGCTCTCTTCGTGCGATTTTAGCTCCAAGCTCCACTGCGCCTTATCGCCCTTATGTGTGAAAGCGACATTTGGCGTATATGTGCTAAAGCCCTCCTGTATATCGGGGAGGGCAAAATACTCCTTGCTTAGATTCTGTTTAGAATCTTGCAGGGAGGCAAGGAGGAGGCTTGGCGACGCTGCGCTAGTGCTTGGGGCAGCAAGCAGGTGCAATAGCAGTGTATTGCTGCCTCCTTGCGTATGTAGGCTAGATTCTACTCTTTGGGCGGTGTTGCTTGCCAAATCCACTTGTAGGCTAAAGGTGGTGTGATTTGCGCTTAGTGTGCGCACGGTTGAGTGAAAGCGTGGTTGTGGCGTTTGTGTTTGTGATATTGCCCTGCAGGGTAGAATCTAATATCCCTATCGTGTTGCTGCTGCCCTTAGATTCTATATCCCCCACAAAGAGCACTTCTCCTTTTGCAGAATCTGCGATTTGCCCTTGCCTTAGATTTTGAGTAAATCTCATATCCTTGCCTACGCCCTCAAGCTGATCACTCCCTACTAGAATCTCGTTGCCGTCTCTAGCGTTTGTGCTTACATTCTCCCCATCGTTTTCATCACGCCATAGGGTGCTTGTGCCTAGGCTTAGGGTAGAATCTGTAGCGTTTGTAGTCGTGCGCAGGGTGGCGTTGCGCGCTAGGCTAAAGCTCGCACTTTGCAAATCTAAGGTTTTAAGCACAAACTCCCTATGCTCCCAATCGCCTTGAGAAAAGCTCGTGGGGCTAGTGAAAACCCCTTCACCTAAATTCATAGAATCTAACTTCTCTTTTACCTCCTCATTGACAAAGGCGTGGATTGTGGGGTGTCCTTGAAAAGTGAGGCTACCATTGCTAAAGCGCATCGTGCCCTTAGCATTGTCAATATTGCCATCAAAGATGAGATTAGCTCTTGTGCTAGATTCTATATTGATACCGCCTGCGCTTGAGGCGATATTGCCGTGGTAGAGATAATCCTGCGTGTTGTTTATCGTGAGCGTGGCGGCAGTAGCACTTGAGTTTAGGATATTTGCGCCATTATCACTCGCATAGATTCTCTCAAACTTAAGATCCTGCCCATTCATATCAAGCTTCCCGCCGCGCGCACCAAAATACACATAATTTGTATCGATATTGCTCGCGCTCTCTAGCCTTAGCTCCCCACGCCCGCTGACAAAATACACTTCCTTAAAGCTTAGCCCATCGCCCCTGCCCTATCCTAAGCCCCGCATCTGGACTAGAGCTAGTAACTACGAGTGTGCCCTCCCCTAGCTTGTGCAAAAAATCATCTTTTTTAGTGGCGACATTATAAGTGATACGCGCTCCAGAATCCGCATAGATCCCGCCGTGCAAAAACCAAGGATTTGCGTTGTTGCCTGTGCTATTATTCGCTCCATTATTTGCGCCATTATTCGCGCCACCCGCATTCTCAATGCGCCACACAGAATCTTTGCCAAAGACCAAAACGCCCGCGCCCAAATCGATGTCTTTCTCTAAGGAGAGTGTGCCAGAGTCGCTAAAATACAAGTCCTTGCTAGCTTTCATCGCTTGCAATCGTTGCGCGTAATTGCCTTTGTTGTTAATGTTATGCCATAAATTCTCTCCAGCTACAGAATCTAAGATTGTGTGCGCACCCAAATCTACATTATTAGAATCTAATAACTTACCTGTATTATCAAAGCGATAAGCCCCACTGCCTATAAACACCGATTTGGGCTCTTTAAGCTCTTCAATAAGCTCATCATTGATAAGAGTGTATTGCACTTGAGAGCAAAGGGTTTCATAATTCCCATCGCAATTACTCTGACTAACCACACCCACGGCATACCATTTTTTATCGAGATTGTCATACACATAGAGTGCCGAGCCAGAATCTCCGGGAGCGGATGAGGAGCTAAAGGGGATTCTGCGATTGTCATTGTCCCAATCATAAGCATACATTTCAAGCACAAAAGGAATGCCAAGCCTCTTTAGCTCCAAAAGCCCGCCTGTGTGGTAGGCATTGCTCCCCTCTATCTTTACTGATCCTTGTCCCTCATAGCCTATCATCTGCACGCCTGTGCCTTCCCTTGCAAAGAGTGTGTAGCGATGAGAATCTAAAAGCTACCTTGCCTCACTTTCATTATAGATGTATTTGGCATAGAGGCTGCTGCCTTGCGGATTATTTGTGCTCACAAAATCTAGGTGGGGGCTGAAGTGC
Source organism: uncultured Helicobacter sp. (assembly GCF_949282165.1). Classification (NCBI taxonomy): domain Bacteria; kingdom Pseudomonadati; phylum Campylobacterota; class Epsilonproteobacteria; order Campylobacterales; family Helicobacteraceae; genus Helicobacter; species uncultured Helicobacter sp. The sequence continues at coordinate 42,884 of NZ_CASDOV010000003.1, forward strand.
GCCTCGCTATTTAGACTTAACTTACTCATTTTAAGTGCGGCAAAATCAGCTGGTGCTCCCTTATTGCCAAGACGCGATTCTAAGCTATCTACCACCACAGAGCTAACCCCGCCAAAGTTGAGACTAGAGCCTACTTTTATGGGGTTTGAGAGGGAAGTATCTAGCATATGCGCCGCGGTGATGGCATAGCCTAAGCCGATATTAGTCGCCTCACTCTGCCAAGTGCCTTTCAAATTTGCCGCAGAGAAATCGGACATAGGGGCGGGGAGCGTGAGGGTGTTGGCAGGATCTTTTGCAGGGATAGTGAGGTTTGAAGCATTTGGGCTAAACTGAGCGCGATTGAGCGCGAAGTCTAAATAGTATTGATAGGCAAACTTTGGATCAAGAGCCGAGGCGTATAGCCACCCCTGCGCGATACAAACATACAAAAAAATTCCAAAATTGCGTATCATTGAGCATAAATCCTAGGTTGTCAATAGAGATTTTCATTTAGCGCGCCATTGTAGCACCAAAACACTCAAGGAAACATTATGCGCGACTTGCTGATAGGATTATTTTATCACTAGGCAAAGCTATGCGCTCCTATACTCCCGCCAAAACACGGGCAGGGCTATTAAGACGCCTGAAAGCACGATTAAAGCTATACCTATGCTAGGCAGTAAATTTAAGCTATCGCCCAAAGCCATACCCAAAAACACGCTCCACACGATACGCATATAGGCTATGGGTGCGACGATACCGGGCTTTGCATACATATAGGACTTAGTCATCAGATACTGCCCTGCTGCTCCTGTAATGCCTGTAAGTATGAAAAGTCCTAAGGCAAAGCTATCAGGCAGGATAAAGCCGCCCATTTTTTCCACAGGCACAAAGACACCGCCGATACCCACCACGCACATAGAAAGCCCGTAGTATAGGCTTACGGATTCTGCAGTGTAAAATTGCTTTAGGCTGGGTATGGTAAGAAAAGCGAGTGCCGCACAGATAGAGCCAAAGATACCTAAGATAGCGTTTATAAGAGGAATGGAGCTTGTGCTAGGATTTGCGATTAATAGCACGCCCACAAATCCTATTATCGTAGCGAGGCTTACAAAAAGGCTAGGTTTGTTGCGTGTGAAAAAGGAGAGAAAGACGACAAAGATAGGCGAGGCTTGCAAAAAGGCAGTGGCGATACCTAGCGGGATAGTGGCGAAGTTATAATACCCTATGCCAACCGCCACCGCACCAAAAAAGGAGCGCAAAAGCATAGGCTTAAAGCCGCCCTTAGCCTTTGGTTTAAATTCTAGCCTTTTAAGATTCTTAAAAAAGGGCTTAAGCACAGGGTAAAATCCGGCTAGAGCATAAAGAGAGAGCACCATAAAAAAGGCACGAAAAAAGACATTCTCCATAGAGGAGTAGCCAAGGTTTGAAAGGTATTTCACAAGGGCATTCATCAAAGCAAAAAAGATAGTGGAGATAAGCATAAGGATAATGCCAAGAGTGAGGGAATTTGAGTTTTTTGAGGACATAAAAATTCCTTAAATAAAATGGCGATGGGATTTGCTAAAATTTTGCTAAAAACCCTTAGGTGCAAGTGCTGCTATAATACCATAAAAAACGGACAAAAAGGCTAGGCGTGGATTTTGCTATCTTTGATGAGTATCTTTACTATGAAAGTGTGATAAAGCTTAGGGCTAAAAGCTTTAAAGAGGCAAAAAAGCTTTTTAAAAAGCTTGAAAGCTTAAAGCATAAATACTACTTTTTAGGCTATGTCTCTTATGAATTTTATAAAATTTTAGAAAGTCCTAGCTATGAAAGCGATGAGAATTTGGCGTATTTTGAGGGCTTTGCTAAGAAAAAAAGTCTTAAAGACTTACAAAGCGAGGCTAGATACTACCCAAAGCTTTCAAGGCTAGAATTTAGTCAGTATGAAAAGGCTTTTAAGGCAGTAAAAGAGGCGGTTGCTAAAGGACAGAGCTATCAGCTAAATCTCACACAAGGATTATTATTGCAAACAAATCTTAGCGGCTTTGAGCTTTTTAAAATCCTAGCAAAAGAGCAAAACACGAGATATAAAATGTATCTTAAAAATGAGGATTTACAGATTCTAAGCTTTTCGCCCGAGCTATTTTTTAAAACTAAGAAAAGAAATATCACAACAAAGCCTATGAAAGGCACTATCTCTAAGGGCAAAAACAAAAAAGAGACAAGACAAAATGCTAAATTTTTACAAAACGATGTCAAAAACAGAAGTGAAAATGTGATGATAGTGGATTTGCTTAGAAATGATTTAGCCCATATCGCAAAGGATATAAAGGTAAAAAGGCTTTTTGAGATAGAGAGCTATAAAAGCCTCTTGCAAATGACATCAACTATCAAGGCAAGGCTTTATAAGGGTGTGAGACTTTTTGAGATTTTCGCCGCTCTTTTTCCCTGTGGCTCGGTAACGGGTGCTCCTAAAAAAGAGACGATGAAGCTTATAAAAGCCCTAGAGCAAAGGCATAGGGGGATTTACTGCGGGGCTTTAGGGCTAGTGCATAAGGATAAAAGCATCTTTAGTGTCGCCATTCGCACGCTTTTTAGAAAAGAGGGCGATGAGAATTTTAGATACGGCGTTGGAAGTGGGCTTGTGTGGGATTCTAAGCTAGAAGAGGAGTTTAGGGAGCTAGAGCTAAAGAGTGCTTTTTTAAAGGGGGATTTTCTGCAAAAAGAATTTTATCTTTTTGAGACTATGTATCTAAAAGGTGGGGAAATTTTATTTTTTAAAGAGCATTTAGAAAGGCTCTTAGCTAGTGCTAGGCATTTTAATTTTAAGTGTGATAGGATTTTTAAGGACTTTGCGAGGGTTTTAGAGGCAAAAAGAGAGTATAAAAAGGACTTTGCAAAGGATTTAAAAGAGCTTTGTGAGGGCTTGTTTAGTAAAAAATACGGCTTTTTTGATGAGTTAGATTGTGTAGTTTCAAAGCTACGCCCTTGCGTATCACTCACACAAAATGAATCCGCCCTCACTCCGCCACACTCGCACACACTATCTAAGTCAATTTGCTTAGATTCTCTAGATTCTGCAATATCGCTAGTGGGCTTAGATTCTATAAATTCAAAGCCTGAAAATAAGGCTATCGCAAAGCTTATCCTTAAAAAAGATGGCAGTTATTTTTTTGAATTTAGCCCTTTAAAAAAGACGCAAAATACGCTTTTACTCCTTGCAAATAGTCCTGTATATAAAGATGATTTTAGCTTTCATAAAAGCTCTTGTTCTTTTGCTAAATACCACAAACTTTGGCAGGATAATAAGTGCTTTGACATAGCCCTTTTTGATGAGAAAAAGAGGCTTTTAGAGGGTAGCAGGAGTAATCTCATCGTGCAAAAAGATGGGCTTTTTTACACACCAAGCCTAGAGTGTGGTTTGCTAAATGGGCTTTTAAGGCAGTTTTTACTAAGACTTGGGAGGGTAAAAGAGAGTGTTTTATACAAAAAAGACTTGTTAAAGGCACAAAAGATCTATGCTATAAATTCAGTGCGTGGGCTTGTAGAGCTTGATTTGGAGCAAAAATGAAAGTTTTAGTGCTTGATAATTACGATTCCTTTACTTATAATCTAGTTGCCTTGCTAAAGAGCCTTAAAGCTAGGGTAGAGGTGGTGCAAAGCGATGAATTTACTTTAGCTCAAGACTTAGAAAGTTTTGATTTTTCTCATCTACTCATCGCACCGGGTCCAAATTCTCCAAAGGAAGTGCCGCTGTGCTTGGAGGCGATTTTATATTTTAGACACAAAAGCATACTAGGCGTTTGTCTTGGTTATCAGTGTATCATTGAGGCTTATGGGGGCGAGATAGCTAGACTAGATAGTCCTAAGCACGGCAAAGTAGCCATTATCAGGCACAAAAAACACGGGCTCTTTACAAAAATACCAAAGGAATTTGAGGTGTGTTTGTATCACTCCTTACACGCAAAGTCCCTGCCTAACTGCCTTAAAAGTCTAGCTAAAAGTAAAGAGGGTGTAGAGATGGCATTAGCACATAAGCGGTATAAGACTTTTGGTGTGCAGTTTCACCCAGAAGCTATTTTAAGCACCTATGGCAAAAGACTTTTAAAAAATTGGCTTTTTTTGTAGTGGCTTTAACTCTTTTCTATTTTTTAGCCACGAAAAATAATCGTGGCACTTGTAGTAAAACCTTGCCATCTTTTTGAGGCTTGATTTGTTCTTTTAGTCTTTTTAAAAGCTCATTTGTAAAGCTTTCTTTATCACTTGCAAATTCCAAATACGGACGCAGTCCCGAGCCGCTATACCAGCGGATTATGGATTCTACATTTTCTAGCGGGTGTATGTAGGTGCTCTCCCACAGCACAAAGTCGCTAAAATTTTGCTTTAAAATGTCGTAATACTGCTGCATCATCAAAGATGAAAAGACGCGAATTTTAGAAGAATTTAAGCCAAAATCCCTAGCTAAATTCTGCAAAATTTGATGAAAAACAGACTTGCTATCAAGTGGAATTTGCACGGCTAAAACGCCCTCATTTTCTAACAGCTCTAAGGCTTCTTTGAAAAATCTATCCTGTTCTTTTATCCAGTGTAAGGAGGCGTTTGCAAAAAGCAAATCAAATTTGGAATTTAGACTTAAAAAATCCTTGTTTATATCGCAGAATCTAAACTCACACTTATGAAGTTTTAAAGAATTTGCCCTCTCTAGCATAGATTCTGAATTATCAACGCCAAGCATCTTAGAATCTTTAAAATTTTCTCTTAAAAGCCTTGTGCTATTACCCGGTCCGCAGCCTATGTCAAGGATATTTTCACACTTGCTTAAAAAAGGCTTTGTTTTTTGTATAAGATCCAAAACTGCGACATTTCTCTCACTCTCAAATTCTACATATTTACTGGCGTCCCAAGCCATCTTTTCTCCTTTCATAATGCATTTGTAAATTATAAAAAAAATCCTAAGCAAAATAAAAATATAAAGCAAAAGTGAGCAAAAACAAACAAATTTTTTTACAATTTTTCCCAAATCCCCCTTGAATTAGAGTGGCTCTCATGCTTTATAATGCTTTTTAGAATCTCACAATAGATTCTAATTGCTTTCAAGGAATATGCGATGGAAAAGGTATGTGCATTGCTTTTGCTTTTAGAGGGAATCTTCTATGGCAGGCAGCCGCCCTTTAATAGGCTTGTGTATCTTGGCAAGTTAAGGGGCGATGGCGTGGAGATTCTAAAAACTATCAAGGGCGATTTTAAGGCAAAAATCACAAAATAATTAAGGAAAATATGCACACAACCATCAATGGCAAGGCGGTGGATTAGGAGGCTGTAAGGTTTATTTGTCTTTGTAATGCGTCTTGCAAGCGATGATATAGAGGTTTTCACCCTCTGTATAGTAGATTAGTCTATGCTTATCATTTATCCGCCTTGAGTAAAGCCCCTTTAAATCGCCCTTTAAGGCTAGGTTTGCCAAGCCCTTGTAAGCTACCGTTTCGTTCTATGTCTTTTAGCAGGGTATTGATTTTTTGTAGAATTTTTTTATCATTTTCTTGCCAGTAGCAGTATTGCTCCCAAGTAATATCCCAAAAAACCTTATTCATCGATAAGTTCCTTTACCATACCCTTGCCATTTTTCAAGGCCTCATAACCCGCCTTTAAAATCGCTACATTTTCCTCACTGTAAAAGGCTTCTTCTTCTGGTTCTTTTACACTTTTTTGTCTTTGCACTCTAAACGGTAAGCCTTTTTTTCTAAGGCAGGTTTTTAAAAAGATTCTAACCGCTGTGGTAGTATCAAGTCCTAAGTCAGCAAAAAGCTTATCCGCTTCTTTTTTGAGATTCTCATCTACGCGTATTTGCATTAAGGTATTTGCCATAGTAACTCCTTGTGTAATTATATACAAAAGTATAGCATAAGTATTGTTAGTGTATAAAGTTTTATCTTTGGCACATGCCCTCATCCAACCGCCACCATTTGATTAAGACACATACTTAAGAGCGGCTTAGATTGCCCCTAATCTAGAGGCTTATTTGGCTGCTTGAGATTGTCTATCAAAGGCTCTTTGCACTCTCTCCCCGCTACACAAACCTCTTGCATTTTACACACAAAGCTCACCCTGCGTCTATCCTCTGAAATATGGACAGATTCTATCCTTAGCACTCTATCTCTTGGGAAAAGCAATTCGTATTGCGTAGAAAAGGCGGCAAGCTCTGGCATAGAGACAAACATCGCATCATTTAACCTTGGCACTTTGATGATAAGCTCCACAGGGCGGGTTTGAAACACAGAATCTTTAATCAGTGTGGTAGACATAAAGCCATAGTCTTTGTAATGCTTCCCCATAAGCGTTGAGAGATACCGCTCTGCCGCACCCTCTACAAATTTGCCATTTTTATACACATGCTCAAAGAAAAACTTAGAATCTATAAGCCTTGTGATAAAGCCTAGCTTTTCATAGCGATAGGTTGTAAGATTTTCAAAGATAATGGTTTTTGAAAGAGCAGAATCTAGCTTTTTTACCTTTTCTTTCTGCTCTGATGAGAGTGAATCTAGTGGCTTGCCATCTCTAAGCTTGTCATTTATCATAAAAAAATTCCCAAAGGTATAGTCATAAATGATATCTTTCTCCTCTTTGCTCAGTATCAAGCCTGCATAAAGCCTAGACCACCACTCAATCGCCTCTTTACCGCTGCTAAATTCTCTATAATGCTCCTGCGTGGCGTTTTTTGGGCTTTCTGCAAAGATAAGGGGGCTTTGAAACATAAGGACACACAAAAGACACAATATTTTTTTCATATTAATCTCCCACAATTAAAAAGGTGCTATGAGGATTCAGAGATAGCGCAAAAAAATGGCTAGAAAATTAAGAGAAATTCCCTAAAAAGGCTACTATTAAAACTAGGAGCAAAATCTCTCTAAAAATCTTTTGTATTTTTCTACTCTTTTTGTTAGGGCCTCCTCGCTTATGCCGCCGTCCTCAATAGGCATAGCCTCAAAGGTCGTAAAATGCCCTACATAAGTGCCTCCGATAAATCTAAAAGTTGCTTGAAAAGGAGTGAGTATGGATTCTACACTAAAGCCTATGCGGGAATTGCTTTCAAAAGATTCTTTATGATCGCCAAAGCTCACCGCAAGGGCGAATTTTTTATCTTGCAAGGCAGTGCCGCTGCTACCATAAGCAAAGCCATAGGCAAAAACCTCATCAAGATACTTTTTCAAAAACGGCGGGCAGGAATACCAAAAGATGGGGAATTGAAAGATGATATTAGAATACTCTTTTAAAAGGCTCTGCTCTTTTTCTATGTCAATATCCCAAGTGGGATAAGTGGCGTAAATGTCGTGGATTGTTAGCTTAGAATTTGCCTTAGCTCCCTCGCATAAAGCCTTGTTTATGCGTGAGTTTTTTATATCCGGATGGGCTAGGAGGATTAAAGTTTTGTTTTGCATTGTGTTGTCCTTATCATAAATAAAATGGCGGTAGTCTAGCAAAATTTTGCTAATTTTTCTTCTAAAAGCCCTTGACTTAGAGTAGCTCTAATGCTTTATAATCTTTTTTAAGTTTTTGGATTCTAATTACTCCATTTGACCTTTCTTTTACCGATAAGAGTGCTTTGGCAAACAAAAATTGCCCCTGTTAGATTTAACTTACAATACACAAGAGGTATTGACTAAAAATAAAATATAATATATAATATTATAAAAATTAAAAATGAGGGAATGTATGACTAAAACAATGGCAATGCAAGGCATAGCGACACAATGGGAAGCCAACTACGCACAAAGTGCAGAAAAACATCTCGTACATAAAGCCTTTAATGGTGAGGTTTTTCTCACAGATTCTCATAGAATAGACGAAAGCACCTTTGAGATTGCAGCCTTTTTACCTAGAGCACATACTTATTATAACGATACCCAAGACTCTACAAGGCACGATGTATCTACTCTACTTGAGGTTTTTAGGCAATGTTCTATCTTGGTGGCTCATAAATTTTATGGTGTTGCTCTTAATTCGAAATTTATCTTTGATAGTGCAGATTTTAAAGTGCTGCATAATGAAATCTTGGAAAATTCGCCACAAAGCTATCAATCCATTATAAAGATTACTATTTTACAGGTAAAACATAAAAGAGGAAATAATTATGGCTTACTGCTTGATATGCAGCTTTTCATAGGCTCTAAAAAATATGCCACGAAAATTATGGATATGTCTTGGTTTGCTCCTAAGATGTATGAAAGGCTTAGAGGTGAAATTGCAAATGAAAATTATATACCATTAGACAAGAATGAAATGTCGCCAAAATCTTTAGGGCGAAGCACTATCACAAATGTTGTTATCACACAGTTCTTACAAGAATCACAATATTTTCAAACTACCATAATCCCAAACCAAGCACACCCAGCTTTTTTTGACCACCAGCTTGATCATATTCCAGCTTCTTTATTAGTTGAGGCGATAAGACAAAGTTCTTTATTGGTAATACATAGCCTTTACCATTTAACACCAGCTAATGTATATGTAAGTGGTATCAAGATTGATTTTAAGGCTTTTTGTGGATTATATAATGACAACTTTTGTTTTATTGAAAAAGAGCATTGCATCAAAAATAACAACGATAAAAATTACAGCCACCATAAAAGCAAATCATACAATCTGTGCAGTATCAGAAATTGTATTTACACTTCAGGGATAAACGATGGATACCGCGATTGCAATGATTTGGTTTGATTTTGGAGGGGTTTTATCGCCACCTATTGATAAATTATTTGAAATATATCATAAAAAAAGCGGCATTAAGCCAGAACAGCTTAAAAATGCTATGTCAAATGTAGCACAAACTATGAGTATGCCAATGCTTGCTCCCATAGAAAATGCTGTAATCACACAAGAACAATGGGGGAAGCTTTTGCGTGATTCTTTGCGAAAACTTTATCCAAACCTTGACACATCTAAAGCGAAATTAGAAGCTTTTGGGGAGCAATGGTTTGAAAATATTATGCCAAATGAAACTATGGTTTTGCTCTTTAAACAATTAAAGTTTTTTGGATACAAAGTAGGAATTTTAACAAATAATGTTATTGAGTGGGAATCTCATTGGCGTTCAATGATACAACTTGATGAGTATGTTGATGTCATTGTAGATTCTTGTAAGTTTGGGTGTCGTAAGCCAGATAGAAAAATTTTTGAAATCGCACAAAAACTTACTAACACCAAAGCACAAGAAAATCTTTTAATAGATGATGTGCAAGAAAACTGCGAAGCAGCAAGTAAAATGGGTTGGAAAAGTATCCAATTTATTACTAATAAACAAGTATTTAGCGAAATAACACGGACTTTAAAGTATCCAAAAAATACTTTTATGGATACTTTACCCTATATTACTGACATACCGCAATATGATTGCAAACAGTCTTACAAACTTATATCGCAATGCAAGAATGATAAACCCGAAATTATCGAAATTTTAAGCGGACATCAAGTGTATCACGTCACACAATATGATGATGTAAAAGCCATTCTTAGTAGCAAAGATTGTGTTAGAAAACCCACAAACAAAATTGGTGGAGCTAGCATCTTGCCTACTCTTACGCCTGATGAGCTTTTATTAAATCTTGATGGAGACGAGCACAAAAGAATGAAACAATTTGCTATGAAAGAGTATGCTCTAACAAATTTATCTAGTTGCAAGCAAGATATGCAAGAAATCATTACAAAGCATTTGCTCTCTGTCTCTAAAAGTGAAAAGTTTGATTTATTTGTGGTTTTGGATAGTATTGTCTTAGAGATTAACGCAAAACTTTTAGGGCTTGATTGTAAAGTGTATGAAGCAACCCTAAAGCCATTAAGTAAAACTATCCAATTAGCAGATTCTAAACACACAGATAAGTTGATACAAGATTTTACACAAATGTATGATTTTATCTTAGAATTTTTACAAAACACGCAATCTTTAAAGACAGAAGGTATTATTGCAAAATTTATAAAAAATAAAAATGCTACAAATCCCCATTTAAGCGATAAAGAATTATGTGGTTTATTGCTTGGTTCAATTTTGGGAGGCTATCAAAATGTTCTTACTTTTATTTCAAAAATGCTCTATGCCCTCTTATATTTTCCGCAATTTTGGAATCTACTGCTTATCAAAAGAAATCTTTGTGAGAATATGTTGTGCGAATTTTTACGATTAACAAACTTAGGCACGACCTCTACATTTCCTAGAATCACGACTGCAAACATTAGGCTATCTAAATGCGAGATACCAAAAGATAGCGTGGTGTATGCTGATGTGCTTTTAGCTAATAGAGATCCTTTGGTATTTTTGCTAATCCCACGCAAATCAATCCCTTTAGGCTTAATAATAAGCAACATTTACAGTTTGGCAGAGGAGCTCATAGCTGTATGGGACAGCACTTATTACAACTTGAGAGCTTACTAATCCTAAATGCTATTTTAGACATATTGCCACATATACAGCTAGATTCTAGCATAGCTATTAAATGGGATAGTGGCGTGATATTGCATAGACCACAGAGTATCCCTGTAATCAATCAATCCAAAACACCAAACACATAAAGGAGCAACTTATGCAAACAAAGAAAAATCTTATCTTACTTACCATTCTTTTAGCTGTTTTTGTCGTGCCAAGTGGCATTTCTGGCACTGCCATAGCCCTACCCTATATCGCTAGGGATTTGGGCGATAATCCCACATTATTACAATGGGTTGTTAATGCTTTTAATCTTTTCTTTGCCTGTTTTACGCTTATCTGGGGCAGTCTAAGCGATAGATTTGGTGCAACCAAGGCTTTGAAATTTGGTATAAGTTTATTTTTACTAGGCTCTTTGTTATCTAGTCTTGCAACTTCCTTGGTTTTGCTAGACATCGCTAGAGCAATAGCAGGTATTGGCGGAGCTAGTGTTTTTGCCTGTGGTTCAGCTATTCTTATAAAAAACTTTGAAGAAAAAGAGCGACTTAAAGCCTTTGCGCTTTTTGGCACAACCGCTGGGCTAGGCATTACCTTAGGACCTACTCTAAGCGGACTTTTGATAGATAGTTTTAGTGGCTTAAGTGTAGATTCTACTCCTATCTCATGGCGTGCTATCTTTATTCTACATTTTCTTATCCTAGCTCTTGTGCTACTTTTATCCAAAGTCCTGCCACAAGAAGATTCTAAAGAAAAGCCTAGCAAAACTGCTTTTGATTACAGCGGTGCAAGCCTTTTTGTGCTATGTATCTTTTGCTTTATGCTAAGTATCACAAGGCTTTCAAGCTTAGATTCTATGACTTTAGCAATTTTTCTCATAAGCCTAGTAAGCGCCGTAGCTTTAGTATTGCAACAAAGGCATTTACATAGCTTAGGACGCACTCCTTTACTAGACTTTGCTTTGCTAAAAAACAAAGCCTTTTTTGGCTTTTCTTTGGTGGCTGTTGTTTCTGGTTTTAGCTTTGTGGTTTTGCTAACTTATTTTCCCACATTTTTACAAGTTATTTTTGGCTTTTCAGCCTCTCTTAGCGGTCTTTTTATGCTAAGTTTGACTACGCCTATGCTTTTTTGTCCCTTTTTAGTGGGTAAGCTTTTAGCAAAAGGTATAGATTCTAGATTGCTTGCCCTTGCTATGTCTTTGATGATGAGTGTGGGAATCTTTGCTCTTTTAGCCTCGCTTTTTATTGAGAATGAGGGTGTGAAAATGGCTTGTATGGCACTAAGCCTTTTTATAATCGGCTCTGGTATGGGCTTACACGCAGGAGGCATTGATAATCTTGCTCTTAGTAGCCTAAAGGGGCAAAACACAGGCTTAGGAGCAGGACTACTAAATACCCTAAGATTAGGCAGTGAAAGCATAGGCGTAGCCTTATATGCGTCTTTGATGGTGGTCTTTATCGCTATGGCAAAGCTAACAGATTCTCATACACAAGCCCTAGCAAGTGGGAATCTAGGCTTTGCAAACTCCCAAGTTTTAGCTAAAGAGGTCTTAGTGCATATATACGAGCAAAGCTTTATTTATAGCCTATCAATTTGCGGAATTCTTTGCCTTATCTTAAGCCTTTTTGTGTGGAGGTTGTTAAGAGGGAGGCAAAAAGTGCATTCAAAGAATTTGCTATAATAATATCAAAGATTTTATAGGCAAGGAAAACCAATGCAAATTCCCTCAAGGTTTAGCATAGCCATTCATATTTGTTTGTGCGTAGAGTTTTTTAATGCAGACTCTGAATTTAATAAGCACACAGACAAAAAACACTGCAAAAAGGTAACGGGCGAGGTTTTGGCTGAATCTGTGGGGATTAATAGCGTTATCGTGCGAAATATCCTAGCGCTTTTAAAAAATGCTGGACTTATCTCTATTTTTCGTGGTAGCAATGGTGCAAGGCTTATGAAAAGTGCCACGCAAATAAGCCTTTTAGATATTTTTTATGCGGTAGAATCTACGCCTAAAAGTAAAGATTTTCTAACACTCAAGAAAGAATCTAAAGAAAGCACACACAAAGAGAGTGCTTATACAAAAGAAAAAATAGGCTATACGCTTTTTAGATTTCATACTAATCCCAATTTGCTCTGTCCTTTGGGTAAAAATATCCATAGCCTTTTAGATTCTCATTTTTTAAAGGCTCAAAGGGTTTTAGAAGAGTATTTGCAAAGCGTAAAGCTAAGTGCTTTGCTAGAAGATTTGGATAAGGATAATCTTGTGGGTTAAAGTCTTGATTTGTATCACTTCTGTGGGTTGTAATAACAATACACTGCGGCATAATCAAGTAGATTTTATGCCCCATAGTGCCGCCAAAGATAGAATATCGCCTAAGTGAGCTTGACAAGAGTAGCGCAGATTCTCTGTGTGTCTTTTGCAATGGTATTATGGGCTTTGAGGAGTAATGAGCCTCATAAAAAGTGAGAAAATACCACAAAATAAGCCATAATTTTGCATAATTCATAAAAACGCATTAAAACCTCATTTCCCCCTTGACTGATAGTAGCTCTCATCTTTTATACTATCTTTTTAGAATCTTAAGCTAATCATAGATTTAAAAAAGATTTTCAAGGAGCAAGAATGCAAGATATAGATACAAAGCAAAAAGATTCGCGTAGAATCTTTTTACAAAACACAAGCAAGGTTGTGCTAGGAGCAGCCGCATTAAGTGGCTTTGGTAGTAGCCTTTTTGCCCTAGATTCTAAAGAAGCTAAAGGCAAGAATTTTTCAGATTCTAAAAACAAAGGAGCAAATATGAACACTGTAACACCAAACGCAAAAGCAAATCTACAAAAGCTTTTTGGCAGCACTAATCTACCTAAAGAGGATTTAGAGTTTTTCACAAACTACGCAAATTTCGCATTTGATGAGGTTTTTACGCACTCAAATTTAGATGAAAATGAGAGGCTTTTAATCATCTTAGCCTCCCTTACAGCAGTCCCTGCAAAAGAGGAGTTTGAGACTATGCTAAAGGCAGCGTTAAATGCAAAAGTAAGTCCTATCGCCATAAAAGAGGTGATTTATCAAGCTACGCCTTATGTGGGTATGGCAAAGGTTGCGGACATTTTAAGTATAACAAACAAGGTTTTTAAGCAAAGAGGCATAAAACTCCCTCTAGCAAAGCAAGGCACGACAAATAAAGAAAACAGATATGAAAAGGGTTTGCAAACGCAGGTAGATATTTTTGGTGAGGGTATGAGAAGTGCGATAGACAAAGCCCCTAAGGGACAAAGGCACATAAGGGAGTTTTTAAGTAGCAATTGCTTTGGAGACTACTACACACGCACGGGGCTTGATTTGAAATTTAGAGAATTACTAACCTTTGTGTATCTCATATCTATGGGCGGGCTTGAACCGCAGGTAAAAGCACACATACAAGGAAATGTAAATATGGGCAACGACAGAGACAAACTCATAGCAGTTGTTACAGCCTTAATCCCATACATCGGCTATCCACGCGCTCTTAATGCCCTAAGTGCGATTGATGAGGTGGCGCAGATTCCATAAATCCACCTTTTAATACTTCCTCTCCAAAATCCCCTGTGCCTTTTTAATCATCGGTATATCCACGACATTGCCCTCAAAGCTAAAGGGCTCGCCCTTATGAATCGCCGCTAAGCGCAGCACTTCCTTCGCCCACTGCATTTGCGTGCTGCCCTGCGAAAACACGGCATTGATGATGGCAAGCTGATTGGGATAAAAGGTGAGCGATCCGCCAAAGCCCATAGAATAGGCAGATTCCATATTTGCTTTGAGCCTTGAGTCATCGCGGGTATTGGGGAAAACGCGATTGATAGGCGGCAGGAGATTATGCGTCCTACTAGCTAGTGCCATCTGCACGCGCACGAAATTGAGCATAAAGTCCTTGCCCTCGCCATCGCGCAAGCCCAAATCCAAAATCATATCAAACGCCCCAAAAGCAAGCTGCGCCACACAAGGGTGCGATGCGGTAACATTGAGGTTTTGCACCCCTAGCGCGCTCTCAACGAGCAACAGCAGCGCTATCTCCCCTAGCGCACCAATCACAGATTCTATATGCGCTCTTTGCTCGGCTTTTGGGAGCATTATGCCATAGAGCTGCTCTAAGCCTAATTGCTTCAAAAACGCCATATCATCGGCAAAAAACGCACTTTGCGCGTCGTTAATACGCACGAAAAATTTTGCGCTTGGGTTAGCCTGACAAAACGCCAAAATATTCGCCCTGCCCTCGTTTTTGCGCTCGCTTGGCACAGAATCTTCTAAATCCAAAATGACAGCGTCCGCCTCGCTCCCAAAGGCATTTTCAAACTCCTCCCTGCGCGTCGCAGCAACAAAAAGAAGGCTCTTAGCGCGTGGGAAATCCCGCATAATCGTCTCTCGCATAATCCGTCCTTTGTGGTAAAAATTTGGGCTAGGATTATACAAAATTCCGCATTCAATGCGCTTAAGAAATAAAAATTTTTGGCTTTATCAATCCCCACTCTTAAACAAAGGGCGAGCCTAGATTCTGTGTTTGTGGCATTTGGCTTTTTTAAAAAACTTTGTTTTTAAGACAAGTTTAGATTCAAATGCAAAATACAGAATCCAACCTAGATTCACAAAAGTAAAATATAAATTCTCAAATTTTTACAAAATCTAGCTCCATAGATTCTGAACTTGCCTTACATTCTGCGCTTGGTTTGCCCGGGCATTCTAAGATTTATGAAAGAAATTTTGGCTGCGCCTTGTTGTAAAACAAGGGAGGGGTGAAGTGAGGAAATCCTAGGGGGTAAAGGGGGCTATGCAATCGCAAGCGAGGAGATAAGACTAGAGTATCTATCGAGCAAGTGAGCGACAAACTCCCCGATGTATTGCTCCTTGAGCAAAGCTGTTGTAAGCGTGAGCGAAGCAAAGAGCCAAATGCCCCCACACACAGAATCTAAGCTAATGCGCAGGGCTTGTGGCGGCTTGCCCAAAGCACACGCTAAAGGTGCTGCCCTCGCCTAATTTGCTCTTTAGATTCACACTCGCGTTGTGATAGCCCGCCACAGATTCTACGATGGAGAGTCCTAGCCCCGTGCCGCCTAGCTGCTTGCTGCGCCCCTTATCGACACAGAAAAACCGCTCAAACACGCGCTCTTGCGCATCTTTTGGTATCCCCACGCCACTATCGCGCACCTCTAGCACGACTTTGCCATCGCTTTTTTGGAGCGCGATATGCACTGAACCCTTGGGCTTGTTGTATTTGATAGCGTTGTCACAGAGGTTATACACGAGGTTTTCTATAAGCTCGGCATTGCCCATTATCGCGCAATCCTCTAGCTTGGTGTGGATGCTGATATGCTGCTTTTGGGCGATGAGTTTCAAGCGTTCAAGCACGCTCTGAATGATGGCTTTGAGGCTTAGCTTTTGCATAGGCAGCGTGTGTGTGAGCTCGCGCTGCTCATCGAGGAATGAGAGCTTTAGCACCTCATCGATCATCGCCAAAAGCCGCCCCGCCTCACGCTCGATTTTGCCAACAAATTCTGAAAAATCCTCCTTTGCCACGAGGTTATTGCTCATCATCTCGCTAGCAGCAAGGATTGAGGTGAGCGGGGTTTTGAGCTCGTGGGTTACATTGGCACTAAAATGCCGCTGCAGCATTTGCGCCCTTTTTTTAGCACTTAAATCCCGCACGAGCACCATCATACCCTTAAACTTTTTCTTAGAATAAATCGGACCAAAGAGCAGCTCGCATTCTTTGTGTGCAAACTCTAGTGTCTGGGGCGTGGAACGCTCTGTTTTAAACCTACTGAGCAAAAAAAGTGTTTTTTGCAAAAAAAATGTATCCTTGCTCTCATAGATATTTTGCAAAGCACCTCCTAGATACGCCTGTGCTTTTTTGTTAGCGAGCAGGACTTTGCCCCGTTTATTGAGTAGCAAAAAGCCATCGCTCATATTTTGGGCAAGGAGCAGAATCTGACTTTGCTTTTGTTTGAGGATTTTGAGCTGATTTTTGACAAGTCTGTGCTCGTTTTTGACTTTTTGGACAAAGGGCTTTAGCTCATCATAGGGGATTTTGCTAAGGTTTTCGAGCTTGATAGTGCGCAGGGGCGCGATGATGGAGCGCGTGAGGATCCTAGCAATCACAAAACTTAAAAGCAAACAGCCCAAAAACTCTAGCCCAAAATAGGGCAAAAACTGCACAAACAAATCCTCTATCGTGCTTTTTTCTAACGCGAGACGCAGCACCACCTCATCATCGCCCAAACTCGCCATCGTCGCAAAATAGAGCATATCGTGCTTAAGCGTGTCTGAATAGCGCACGCTCTGGGCTTGTCCGCTTTGGAGCGCACCCTCAATCTCTACGCGCTGGCTATGGTTTTCGCTTCTACTCACATCCGAATGCGTATCATAGAGCACCTCGCCGCTAGGCGCGATAAGCGTGATACGATAGGAGCTAGGGGCACTTTCATAGGTTATGAGTGAATCTAAGTGGGGCTTTAGCGAGGTGGCTTCTTGTCTTAGCATATCAAAGGCTTGGGTTTGGAGGGAAGATTCTAGCACGATGAGCAGCGCGATATTTACCACCACTAGCAGGCTCGCACAGCTAAAAAATATCGCGCTAAAGATTTTTTGTCGCATATTATTCCTTATCGAGCTTGTAGCCCACGCCGCGGATAGTTTTTATCCTCTTGCTCCACTCCCCGAGCTTTTGGCGCAGGGTTTTGATATGCACATCGAGCGTGCGCGTCTGCGTGGTGTAGTGCTGCCCCCACACGACTTCTAGTATCTCCTCGCGGCTAAAGGATCGCTCTTTGTTTTTGAGCAAAAAGCCTAGGAGCTCAAATTCTTTAAGCGTGAGATCGAGCTTTTTGCCTTCCAGCGCCACTTGGTGCTTGGTGAAAGAAAACTCCAGTCCCTCAAAGCATATATCCTCCTCATTGCGCTCTATCCTCCTTAGCATAGCGCGGATTCTCGCGAGTAGCTCCATCACGCCAAAGGGCTTAGTGAGATAGTCATCAGCACCCAAATCCAAGCCCTTGACTTTGTCATACTCGCTGCTTAGTGCCGTGAGCAAAAGCACGGGAATATGGCGCGTTTTGGGACTACTTTTTAGCTGCTTTAGCACTTCAAATCCGCTTGTGCCCGGCAGCATCACATCGAGCACCACGAGACTTGGGGATTGAATCTTGCAGGCTTCAAAAAACGCCTTGGCATTACCAAAGCCGCTAGATTCTATATTTTGGGATTTGAGCGCATAGAGCACAAGCTCGAGGATTGAATCGTCATCTTCTAAGACATAAACCACATTGAATCCTTTCATTAATTTGATGCAAGTTTTTGCTATGGCAAAAACTTGTTACCGCTCGCGGAGAGTGAATCTCCGCTCGCTCCGCTGCGCGAGCATACACAGAATCTAAATGCGAGATTCTGGAATCTTTGGTGTCGCCACATCATTGACACCCCTTGAGCTAGCACCTTTTCTATAAACCCGCCTTAGATTCTATCATTTTAGCAATCACCCAAATTTTCCTTCAATATAATCTTGGGTTTTCTTATCCTTTGCCTTACTAAAGATTTTTTGTGTCTCATCAAACTCTATCATCTCCCCTAGTAGAAAAAACGCCGTCTTATCGGAGATTCTATGCGCTTGCTGCATATTATGCGTAACGATGATGATGGTGTATTCTTTTTTGAGCTTGGCGATGAGCTCCTCGATTTTGAGCGTAGAGATAGGATCGAGTGCGCTTGTGGGCTCGTCCATCAAAATCACTTCGGGATTTATCGCAATCGTGCGCGCGATACACAGCCGCTGCTGCTGCCCACCACTTAGGGAGAGCGCGCTTTTGTGCAGTCTGTCCTTGACATCTTTCCACAGCCCCACATCTTTTAGAGACTCCTCCACGATAGAATCTAGCTTGGCTTTATTTTTCACCCCGTGTGTTTTGGGACCAAAGGTGATATTGTCATAAATGCTCATCGGGAAAGGATTTGGCTTTTGAAACACCATACCCACCTTTTTGCGCAAATCATTAACATCGTATTTTTTATAAATATTATCCCCGCGGAAGAGAATCTTGCCCTTTATCCTGCAGCCTTCCACGAGATCGTTCATACGATTAAGACTCTTAATAAAGGTGCTCTTCCCACAGCCACTAGGACCGATAAAGGCGGTTACATCGCCCTTGTAAATATCCATATTGATATTTTTTAGCGCGTGAAAATCGCCATAGAAAAGATTCATATCCTTGATACTAAAGATAAGCTTTTTATCCATTTGTGCTCCTTATGCTTTTGTGAGTTTTTTGGCGACTATGTTTGAGATGAAATTAATCCCAAGCACGATGAGGATGAGCACCATCGCCGTGCTATAGGCTTCATTGATATGCAAGCCCTCACTAGAGATGATATACATATGCACGCTCAAAGTCCGTCCAGAATCTAGCATACCCGCCACCTTTGCCACGCTCGCGGAGGTATAAAGCAGCGCAGCAGATTCCCCCACGATTTTCCCAATGCTCAAAATCACTCCTGCCAAAATCCCCGGAGCTGCAGCGGGCAGCACGATAGAAAAAATCGTCCTAAGTTTGCCCGCCCCAAGCGCGAAACTCGCCTCGCGATAGCTTAGCGGCACGGCGAGCAATGCCTCTTGAGAGCTGCGCAGGATAAGGGGCAGCACCATAATGCTAAGCGTGAGGCAGCCCGCAATGAGGCTATAGCCTAGCCCAAAGTAAATCACAAACGCCAAATACCCAAAGAGCCCATACACGATAGAGGGAATGCCCACAAGCGTCTCAGCCGCCACGGCGATCACGCCTAAAATCTTAGATTGTTTCTTGCCATATTCATTTAAAAAAATCGCGCCAAAAATCCCTAGAGGCATAGCAATCAGCAGCGAGACAAACACCATCGTGAGCGTGTTGATGATAGCAGGCATCATCGAGACATTTTGTGAGTTATACTCCCACGCGAACAAGTCCAGATTGAGATAGGCAATACCTTTGATAAAAATAAATCCTACCAAAAGCACAAACACCCCAAGCACGCCGACGAGTGAAAGCCGCAGTGCGAGGAATAAGACAAGTGAGATTCTGTCTTTTTTGCGCACTTCCCGCCATAGAGAATCTAGATATTCTTTCATCATCGCCCCCTATGCCTTGTCTTTTTTGAGCAGGTTAAAGCTCACATTGATAAGCAGGATAAACACAAAGAGCACCACGCCATTAGCGATGAGCACATCGCGATGTAAGCCCTCCGAGTAGCCCATCTCCATCACGATATTTGTGGTGAGCGTGCGCACGCCTTCAAGCACGCTGCTAGGGATCTGCGTCTGATTGCCCGCTACCATTATCACTGCCATCGCCTCGCCAATAGCCCTGCCCACGCCCAAAATCACGCTAGCTAGTATCCCTGATTTTGCCGCAGGGAGCATAGCAAAAAACACCGCCCTCTCCGCGCTCGCGCCCAGAGCCAGCGCGCCTTCATAATAGCTCTTTGGCACAGAATCTATTGCCGCCTTAGAGACGAGAATAATCGTAGGAAGCACCATAATGGCGAGGATTATCGCAGCAGCGAGCACGCTTTTGCCCGAAATCCCCCCAAAGGTATGAGAGAGAAATGGCACGATAACCACAAGCCCAAAAAACCCATACACCACGCTAGGAATCGCCCCTAATAACTCCACAGCGGGCAGCAAAAAGCGTGCGATTTTAGGCGGGCAAAACTGCGAGAGATACACCGCACTTAGCACACCCAAAGGCACACCAATAAGGATAGCAAGGGCGGTCACATACAAGCTGCCCACAATCATAGGCAAGATCCCAAAAATCTCTTCAATTGGATACCAATCTAACCCAAAAAGGAAATCAAATGCACCGATTTGGTGGATAGTGGGCAGGGCATTGCTAAATAAAAAGAGGCATATCATCGCCACAGCGAGGATAGAAACCATCGCACAAAAGGCAAAGAGAGTGGCGAAAAACTTCTCTTTGTATTTATAAAAAATGTGTGTCATCGTAGCTCCTTTCTTAGATTCTATGAATTTTTAGGCTTACTTGTGTTATAGGCAAGTGTATCTTTCTTGCGTTTCATACTATGTGTAAAAGCCTCTTGGATTGTGGTTTTATAACTTTCACTAAAGCGACCAGTGGAGTCGCATAGTTTCTCCATATCATAATGACCATCAAAAAGATTGCTAAAATATCCTCGCACAGATAATCCATCTGCCTTGCAGTATTCGCAATATGAGAGCAAATCATATAGGCTTTCCTCACTAAAATCCTTGCAGGCTATATCCTCACAAATATTTTTCCAAAAACCTGTATCGCCATAAGAAAGGTTAAAAAACTCTTCTATTTTTTGATCAAAAAATCGCTTTGCTTTTTCAGCATTAGTTTTGATGATTTCTGCTAAAGTGTTTATGGCGTTTTTACCCATTTGGGTATTGCTAAAAATGGCAGCGAGAAAGGCAATGAGTGCGGCGACAATAATAGCAAGCCACCAAGTAAGAGAGGCGGTAACTATTATGGTTACTACAATGGTTAAAAGCTCAAATATAACAGCCACAACACCTCTATACCACTCTTTTGTGCCTTGATTGTAAGTAAAAGTTATGGCTAGGCTTTCTAGTGTGAAAATCCATTTCGTGAAACCAACTCCTTTGATATTTAGATGTCCAGCTTTTCTTAGCTCATCAATGCCTTGTGTGATAGAGACAAACACACTACTGATAGTCGCCATACCGATGTCTGAACCATTTCCTTTAAAAGATAATCCTGTAATATTGATCTCTAAACTATCCTCTTGTTTGTTTTTGTAGAATGCTACATTTTTATCATAAAAGATACGCGTTTTTGCACTCTCTATCTTTGCTTGCTCTTGTTGATAATATGAAGAATCATTAAATAATGGAAAATCTCCCCAATCTCTCATCAAAACTCCTTTATATACAAATGCTGTATGATTTCTTTGGCATTATGGCATTCTATGCCTTGTTTTTCTAATGCTTCCCGTGTCTTTTCGCGTAATAGGCTAATGAGCTGTTTCTCATCTTGAGATTCTCTATTGTCGGCAAACATATACATTTTTGCATTCCTTGCAAAGATACTATATCTCTTGTGTATGCCATAGATTTTGAGAATCCCAAAGCTCCCTATCTGCCCTCCGCCTATCCCTATGTATGCTCCAAAGCTGCCATACTCATAGAATCTATGGTCATACCAAAGTTTCATACTCATAAATGACACCGATTTGACATACATACCTTTTTGGGTTAGTAGTATTTTGCTATGTGGCTGGAGGAGGAGCATATCAACTATGCGGATAATACACCACAAAAAAACTATGAGTATAAAGGCAAAAATCCCACCCCAAAGAAAGTCGCTTAAAGATACATAATTTGAGGTCACAAAAATCATCTCAAAAAAATACCACCACCAATACACAGCAACAAAAAGGGCGATAGTCAAAGCGGTATTATCCAAAATCTTTACAATGCGATTCCCAAGTGTCTTGGGAAATGTGTAGGCAAACTCATAGATAATCTCATCTTGACTTGGTTTGTTTGTGTTCATCAACACTCCTTATCGTTAAACCTCTAGATTCTAGAAATTCGTCTCTTTGTGTAATCTTTAAATGATTTCAGCGACTTGGCTTGGTTACATACGCTAAGTATGCGCCCTCGCGCTTTTTCTTGCAACCCACTTTTACCCTCTGGGATTTCCTCGCTTCGCTCCAGCATCTCATCTAAAATCTTAGAATGCAAGAGGCAAAGCCAAATATAGAATCTAGAGAAGCATTGTCATTGCGAGTGAAACGAAGCAATCTAGAATCTAAAACAAAAGTTATTTCAGAATCTAGCTTCTTTAAATCTCTTGTCCTACGAATATTTCCTAGATTCTCCACATCTCTTGTTTTATGCGAGAGGGGGGAGGGGCTTGAATGTGCAAGTGTGGGCGAGTGGCAAAGCCACGCGCGCGAAGGTCGCTCCCTCCCCTCTCAACCTCTCCCCACCCCGACGACGCTTCTTACGGGTGCTCCGCACGGGATAATGTTATAGGCAAGCCAAGTGCAGAATCTAGGGTAGATTCAGAATCTAAGAAAGCTTTAGATTCTAGATTCAGAAGTTTAGAATCTAAAGCTGTTTTAGAATCTGCTACTTTCGTAGAATCTCATCAAGGCTTGCCGGGCATTCTAGGATTTGAGATGAATTTTTAGGGTTATCAAGCGAGGGGCGCAGGGATTTACCTTAATCGGTAATGACCAAGCACCGAGCGCAGATTCCCTAAAAAGTCGCTCAAAGCCGAATGCCATAACGGATCAAAGCTCTTCCCATTTTGTGATTTCTCCCATAAAGATTCCTTTCACATGCTCTTTTGAGATATTATCAAGCCCATTGGCTTTATTGACAATCACAGCTAGTCCATCAGTAGCGAGCACTTGCACTTTTAGCCCCTTTTTGACTTCCGATTCTTTAACTTCACGAGAGACCATACCGATATCAGCTATCCCCTCCACGACGGAATTTACCCCCGTAGTAGAATCGGATTGTAAAATCTCGATAGTGGCGTTTGGATTGACACTCTTATAGCTCTCTGCGATTTTTTCCATCAAAGGCGTTACCGAGCTAGAGCCCGCAATCACGAGCTTGCCGCTTGGCTTTTTGGAGCTAAATTTAGAATCTTTATTAGCGATATAGCCCGCCTTTTCTATCACGGCTTTTGCATTCACCGCATAGCCCAAAAAGTCCGTAGCTAGCACAGAATCTTTGCCCTCTTTGGTTACGACATTAAAGGGGCGAGAGATTTTGTAGCTTTTGTTGTTGATATTTTCCACGCTTGGGGCTACTCCATCGACTTTGAGAGCCTTTATTGTATCATTGAGCGAGCCTAGTGAGATATAGCCAATAGCACTCTTAGAGTTGGCTATGCTTGTTATCATCACGCCTGTGGAGTTGGTAACCTCCGCTTTTGTCGTGGTGGCGTCAATCTTTTTGCCCTTGACTTCTTTTTGGATTCCAAAGATCTCTACAAACGCCCCGCGTGTCCCAGATCCCATCTCACGCGAAATAGGGTGGATAGCCTCTGCTAGAAGCGTATTTGCACTAAGGGTTAGTCCCGCAAGTATGCCTAATGCCAATTTTGAAAATGTGTTTTTCATCGTATTCTCCTTGTGATTTGAAATACGAGGGCATTATAAAGGTGCTGTGTAAAATGCATAAGTAGTGATTGTAAAATTTTTGTAAAGTTTGGTGTGTTGCTCCAAAACTATGTAAAAAATCAAAAACACATATTGTATTTTAAAAATTTTGTGATAGAATCTCGCGCTTATTTGTAAAATATAAATGCTTCATCATTTATGTAAGGGGTGTCCCATCATCACATTAGAGCAGATTCAAAAAACCTATCCCAACGGCTTTTGCGCGCTCAAAGGCATCGATTTGGAAGTGCAAGAGGGCGATATAATGGGGATTATCGGCTATTCTGGCGCGGGCAAAAGCACGCTTGTGCGTATCATAAATCGCCTAGAGGAGCCAAGCAGTGGGCGCGTAAATATCGGTGGCGTGGATATGCTACGCCTCACGCCCAAGGAGCTCCAAAAGCAGCGACAAAAAATCGGTATGATCTTTCAGCACTTCAATCTCCTAAGCGCGCGCGATGTGTTTGGCAATGTCGCCTTTGCACTAGAGATTGCCAAATGGAGCAAAAGCGATATAAAAGCGCGCGTGCTAGAGCTTTTAGAGCTTGTGGGGCTAAAGGAAAAGGCACATTTTTATCCAAGCCAGCTTAGCGGGGGGCAAAAGCAGCGCGTGGCGATCGCTAGGGCATTAGCCAATCATCCAAAGATTCTGCTATGTGATGAAGCCACAAGCGCGCTAGATACCAAAACGACAAAATCCATCCTAGCCCTGCTAAAAGAGCTCCAATCCAAGCTCTCGCTCACCATCGTGCTCATCACGCACCAAATCGAAGTCGTGCAGCAGATTTGCAACAAAGTCTGTGTGATTAGCGAGGGGGCAATAGTCGAGCGGGGCAATGTGGAGGAGGTGTTTGCCAATCCCAAACAAGAGATTACCAAAGAGCTCATCTCCTTTTTGCCTAAAGATGAGCGTGAAGTCGTGGCGCATTTGGCAGATTCTCATAATGTCTATCGTATCATTTTCACAGGACCAAATGCCCAAAATCCGCTCATCAGCCAAGCGATTAAAAAATTTGGTATCGATGTGAATATTTTAAGCGGCTCTATCGAGGAATTTAACGCCAAGGAAGTGGGGCATTTAGTCGTGAAGTTTTTGGGTGTCAGCGAGGATATCACGCGCGCACTAGAGTGGCTCCAAGCCCAAGGCGTAACGCTCCAAACAATGGCAGATTAAAGGAATAGAAAATGAAAGAATTTTTGCGCGCAGGCGATAGAATCTTTGAGGATATTTTGCACGCGCTTTTTGGCAATGATTTGCTCTTTTTGCTGATGAAAGGCTTGTTTGAAACAATCTATATGGTTGGCTTTTCTATCGTGTTTGCCGTGATTTTTGGCTTGCCCCTTGGGGTGCTACTCACGCTCACGCGCGCAGATTCTATCAAGCCTATGCCACTGCTTAATAAGACACTAGGCTGGGTGGTTAATACGATTCGCTCCTTTCCCTTTATGGTGCTCATCATCGCGCTATTGCCCATTTTCCGCTATCTCATTGGTATCAGCACGGGCTCATCGGCAGCGATCATCGCCCTTAGCATCGCAGCGATCCCCTTCATCGCGCGGCTTTTTGAGGGCGCGCTGCTAGAGGTGTCAAAGGACTTGGTAGAAGCCACGCAGAGTATGGGCGCAAACACTTGGACGATTATCAAAATGATGCTTAGTGAATCTAAGCCCGCGCTTGTCAATGCCGTGGTGATCACTTCTGTGAGCCTTGTGGGGTATTCTGCGATGGCTGGGATCGTGGGCGGGGGCGGACTTGGGGATTTGGCCTATCGCTTGGGCTTTAATTCTTTTAGAGAAGATGTGCTCATCTATGCAGTGCTCATCACGATGGTGCTCGTGCAAGCGGTGCAAAGCAGCGGCGATCTCATCGTCAAAGCCCTAAGAAAGCATAGATAGAATCTAAATAAGGAGAGTGTATGCGATATGTAGTAAGCATTGTAATGCTAAGTGTGGCGTTGTTTTTGGCTGCGTGTGGAGAGAGTGGGGGCAATGCTAAGGCTGAATCTAGCGCGCCAGATTCTATAGATTCTAAAAGCACACAAACAACGCTTGTCGTGGGGGCTACGCCCGTGCCAGCTTCCGAGATTTTGGAGTTTGCCAAGCCCTTGCTAGCCAAGCAGGGCGTGGAACTGCGCGTGCAGGTTTTCACAGATTATGTGATGCCTGATGTCGCGCTTGATGATAGGAGCAATGACGCTAATCTCTATCAGCACAAGCCCTATATGGAGGCGCAAAACGCCCAAAGGGGCTTTAATCTCGTGTCCCTAGCGCCCGTGTATGTCGTGCCGCTTGGGTTTTATTCTAAAAAATACGCGAGTGTTGATGAGATCCCAAATGGTGCGGATATCGCCCTGCCTTCAGATAGCTCAAACCTCGCGCGCGCGCTTATCCTGCTACACGATTTTGGCGTGATTAAGCTAAAAGATCCTAGTAATCTTGCCGCGACTATAGAATCTGATATTTTAGAAAATCCCAAAAATCTGCGCTTTAAGCCCATAGAGGCGGCGGCACTGCCTAGGGCGTTGCCCACGCTTGATGGCGCGGTGATAAATGCCAACTACGCCCTGCAAGCTGGAATGAGCATAAAGGAGGCGTTTTTCCACGAAAATGAGAAATCTGAATATGTCAATGTGCTCGTCGCACGCGAGGACAACAAGGACGATGAGCGTATCGCTAAGCTCAAAGAGGTGCTGCTAAGCAAAGAGGTGGCGGACTTTATCTTAGAAAAATACAAGGGCGAGATAATCCCTGTGAGTGCCAAATAAAACAATAAAGAAAACAAAGGAGAGTGCAATGAGAGCAAAACAAAGTCTATGGGCGTTTGTGCTAGGCGTGGCGGTGCTAGTGAGTGGCTGCGGGCAGAATGATGGCAAAAATGAGGCGCAAAAAACAAATATGGTGGAGCTCAAAGTAGGGGCTACGCCCGTGCCACACGCAAAGATTCTAGAAATCATCAAAGAGGATTTGCAAAAAGAGGGCGTGCGGCTTAGCATCGTGGAGTTTTCTGACTATGTGACGCCAAATCTTAGTCTAAATGATGGGAGTTTGGATGCGAACTTTTTCCAACACAAGCCCTATTTGTATGAGATGAACAAAGAGCGCAAGCTCGATCTCGTCGCGGTGGCGGATATCCACATCGAGCCTATGGGGTTTTACTCATCAAAGATTAGTGATATCACAGAGCTTGCACAAGGCAGTGCGATCGCTATTCCAAACGATCCTACAAATGGCGGGCGCGCGCTTATCCTGCTACACAACAAAGGGCTTATCACGCTAAAAGATCCTAGCAATCTCGCTAGCACGCAAGCTGATATCATAGAAAATCCAAAGGGCTTTAAAATCATCTCCATAGAGGCGGCACTCCTCCCTCGCATAGTCAAAGAATACGAGGGCGCAGTGATAAATAGCAACTTTGCTATCCCTGCGGGATTTAGCTCCAAAGACGCGCTTATCATCGAGGATCGCAGCTCGCCCTATGTCAATGTGCTCGTTGTCAAAGCTGCCAATATCGACAATCCGCACATTCTCAAGCTCAAAAAAGCACTCCAAAGCCCCAAAGTCAAGGAATTTATCGAGCAAACTTACAAAGGCGAGCTCGTCCCGGTGTTTTAGTCAAAGTCTTGCGATATTTATACGCTTATGGTTTGGGTGCTTGCCCTTAGGCGAGTGCCTGCCCTCACATATCTCGCCCATTTTGCCACTAGCTTCTTGTGTGTGAGCCTTATCTCAAAACTCATCACTATAATCCGCATTCATATCGACTACAATCTCTTCATCGAGTTGTTCTAAATCTGTCTTACTCATTTTGTTAATGTTGTGTTTATAGGTTGCATAAGCCTTGCTTTTTTTGAGTGGTATTGATTGTGGTTCCTTGATTTTTTCATTGAGCTTAGATTGCAGTGCGCAAGGGGCGCAATTTAGCCACTCTAGAGCCTAGTATGTCTTGCATTTTTGCTTATCATCTAGTGCGCAGTCTTTGGACTCTGCGTCCCAAAAATCTGTATAAAACTTACTCGCCCTTAAGCCCAAATGCTCACTCATAAACTCCTTTTCATTGCTAGAAAATACCATAATGCAGCCGCCATTTGCGATATATTCTTGTGCAAGTTTTGCGCTTTTGTCATCTCTTAGCGCGCTTGTGTGGGTGGCTACCATAGGGATGGCAAGCTCTGTGGCTAGCTTAAAGTCCTTGGTGGAGAGCATAGGGTATCTGATACCCTCCTTGTGGGCTTTGTAGTAGTTATTTAGCCCAAAGACTTCGACTAAGATTCTCTCCCCAAACTCTAGCTGTGTGGCGATAGCCCTAAAATCATTGAGCTTGTCGGTTACTAAAAACACCGATGGATTTTGTCTAAAAATCTCATTGATAGAATCCCTGCCAAGCGGGGTAAAGATCCCATAAATTTTGGCTTGGCTGATATACGCCTTGCTTGGCTGGGCGTTAGATTCTATGACTTGGCGCGTTGGTGATACCATAAAAATGCGCATAATCGTGCGCGCCAAAAATCTCCCCATCACTATCTAGCATCAAATCTAGCTCGATAAACCTATAGCCCTTATGGATACTTGCTAGCAATGCCTCTTTGGAGTTGGAGTATGTGTAGGGCTTGCCCTCGTGGATAATCGCCCCGCCAGCGTGTGCGATGAAGTTTTGCCAATCCCCTAAGTCCCTGCTAGAGGGAAATGCGCACTTCTGGCGCGCGGAGGCAATCTGTGTGGCTATGTCGTGGTATTGTGAATCTACTTTGTGCGTTGTGAGTAGGGTATGGATCTCTGCTAGGCTTTTATGCTTATACAATGCCCCCCCCCCCGATACACGCTAGCAAAGCCACGGCGATGATAGAAATCTTTGCTTTCATTTGCTCTCCTTTAGTTTGGTTTTATCGAGATTCCAAAATCCCTCATAGATTTTTGAGGGGGCTCTGAGCCCTTGGGCGAGGCTCTGCTCCCCTAGAGATTCTAGAAGTGTTTGGGAATACAGGGGGTTGCGCCCTAGCCCAAATCGCTCTATGGAAATCCCTAGAGATTCTAAAAAAAGCGGTGTGATGTCAAAGTGGCTAATAAGCCGATTTTTTAGCTTCTCTTTTGGGAAATGCGTGTTGATAAAGGCGTTATATACGCTGCGCTTTGTATCGGGCGGGAAAAAGTCTTGTTTCATGCTTTTGTGATCGCCTAAGATGATGATACTTGTATTGTCTTTGAATCTCGAGCTCTGCACCCATGAGACAAAATCGTTGATGATTTTATCCGAGCAGCGCACAGCGTTTTGAAAGGTTTTTTCAAAGCCTTGGCAGTATTGCGTATCCACAAAGCCATTGGGGTGGTGGGTGTCCATCGTGGAGATATAGAGCGCAAAGGGCTTAGATTCTGTATAAGCTTGTAGGTAGTCTTTGGCAAATGCAAAAATTACAGAATCTTTCGCGCCCCACATACCTTGGAAATCCCCTTGGAGCATTTGGCGGGATTCAAAGTATTTGTAATCACGCATTGCTATCTTGTGGCTAGTGAAAAATCCTCGCGCAGCAGCAAAATCCGCTGAAGTGCCTTGAAACATCACCTGTGCATAACCCAATGAATCTAACACATCGCCCAGACACACTGCCGAGTGGAGATAGTAGCGCGCGACATTGTCATTATAGCCGCTTTTGTAGGGGAGTTGGGTTTGGGGGATAGCGCAGTTATAGGAGATGAGCGCGGCTATCGTCCAGCCCGTGCCTATGGTTTGGACGATACCCCCTAGCGCATCCGTGGCGCTAAAGTTGTCATTTGCAAGCGCGAGTTGTGTAAGGTTGGGGATTAGCTCGCCAAAGGGCGCATAGGTATTACCCCCCCCCCCCAATTCCTGTCGGAGTGCTTTTAGCACTATAAGTGGATTCTAGAGATTCAGCAAAGATCACGATGAGATTGCGCGGACTTTGGAGGCTCGCAAACTGCGTGGCAATCTCCTCAAGCGGAGGAGTGGCATAATGGCTCTCATAAAAGCTCCCATAGGCTTTTGAAGCATTTTGCGCGAGAAATTCTCTGACTTGGAACTTCGTATCTATGAGCTTTGTGGCAAAGGCGATGAACCCTAGGCACGCCACCATGCGCAGAGCAACGCTATGCCTCGCGCCAAAGCCAAAGACGCGCCTCACACCCGCACAGATCTTTGAGATACCAACGCGTCCCAAACGCCACAGCACACGAACGCCGCTAGCCAAAATGCGCAGGGGCACGACGAGCGCGAGACTTACAAGGAGACTTGGCAAAAGTGCCTTGAGGGCAAAGCCTCTGATAAAGGCGGGATCGGTATCGGCGATGGGGTATTGGATATGGAAGAGAATCTGGGCTATCTCCACCTCCGCACCAAAAGTCTTTTTAATCCAAATCGTGGCAAAAATAAGCAAAAAAGCCAGAAAAAAGCTCGCAAAAAGGGCAAGAGAGAGAAAAAATCGTTTGTAAGACATCACAATCCTTAAAGTAAGCAATGGCAGAGAGGAAGGGATTCGAACCCTCGAAGGCTTGCACCTTACACGCGTTCCAGGCGTGCTCCTTCAACCACTCGGACACCTCTCTACATAAAGGGTGCTATTATGCCCACAACAGCTTTAAAAGATTCTTATACCCTGCGCGCTTTAAATCCCATTCAAACCCCAAAGCGCGCGCAATTTACACAAATACACTACCATTTAGATTCACACAAATCTCACACAAAGGAGCGTTATGAGAGGTATTGTAGCCATTTGCATAATGTGGGCGTGTCTGGGGACATTGGGGGCTAAAAATCTGCAGGTAAGCGCCACAGGCTCCACACAGGAGGAAGCCAAAAACAACGCGCTTGAGGAGCTCTCCCAAAGTATCGCCGTGCAGGTGCGCACGCATAATGAGATAAAACAAGTGCGCATCGAGGATACCACCACAGAAGAGATGATAAGCCACATCACTTTAGAATCCAACACGCAGTTTATCAATCCCAAAATCACTTACCAAAAGCTCTCGCGAGATTCTTATGAAGCAAGCGTGCTAGTGGATAATCCCAAAGACTATCACGACGCTACCCAAAAGCTAAGCCTAGAGATTAACGCGCTAGGGATTGGGGTGGATACGCCCATCACGCAGCGTGATTTAAAAGAGAGAATCTACAAGCTAGAAAATATCCTAACCCAATACAAACTCTACCAAGCATACGCGCAGGTGCTTATTGCTATGGGCGAGGAGGTGCGGCACTTCCCCACGCAGAGTATGGCGTATTTTGCGAGCAAATACGCCTCGATAGATCCCGATATGTTTGAGCAAAGAATCGCGCCAAAGGAAGTGAGCACAAGCAGAATCTATCGCTACAAACACGGATATAGCTCAAGCGCGGGGCTGCTTGCAGCCATTAGGGCAAACGACGCAGATGGCGTGTATTCAGCACTCAAAGATGGGGTGAATCCCGACATAATGGACGAGTTTGGCAATACCGCGCTTATTTTGGGCATAACCAACGCAGAGATTGTAACCCTACTCCTAGAGTTTGGCGCAAATCCCGATGAAGTCAATAACGAGGGCTACACGCCGCTTATCTTTGCAAACGATCCAAGCATTAGTGCTAAGACTTGCACGAGTATCCAAGCACTCCTAGCCCACAAGGCAAATCCAAACCACACAATTGAGATCAATCACACTAAAATCGTGCCCATTATGCACTTTTATGAGAAGCACACGCCCGGATTTAAGGGCGAGTTTTGGGAGAGGCAGGGGCAGGTGTATTGTGACAAAAGCGAGGTGGTGAAGCTCTTTGTCAAAGCGGGTGCTAATGTCAATGAGCGCGACGATCACGCGCGCGGGATCCTCACGCTTGCCGCGATGTATGGGGATATAGATCTTACGCGCTTTTTGCTAGATTCTGGCGCGTTGGTGTATGCTAGGGAAGATCGTGGCAACTCCAACACAAGTGCTGGCAAGAGCATTCAGATGTTTTTAGACGACGCGATAAAAAGGGGTAGAATCTGGGAGCCAAAATGATGAAAAAATCGCTTGTAAGATTCTATAACACATAGCTATAACGCGCTTAAGTTTTAGCGTTTTGGAGCTCCCACGCCTTTTGCTCAAGCGTGAAATAGCGCTCTAGCTTAGAATCTAACTCGCTTTTTAACGCCTCTAGCTCACTTGCCAAAGCCGCTATGCCCCTTATTTGGTATGCCTCTGGGTTTGCTAAGTCAGATTCTAAATCCGCAATGCGGGCTTCTAGCTCATCGATCTCGCTGGGCAGTGCCTCTAGGGCTAGCTTTTCTTTATAGCTTAGCTTGCTTTGTGGCGCGCCCCTCTCATCGCCTTTGTGTGGATCTCGCGCCGCTTTAGACGCAGTATCACTTATGGATTCTATCTCGCTAATCTCCGCTCTAGCCTCTAGATACTCGCTATAGCTCACATACGCCACGCTCACCGCGCCCTCCCCCTCAAAGATGAGGAGCTTGGAGGCGAGCTTATCCACAAAATACCTATCGTGGCTGACAAAAATCACGCTCCCGCTAAAATGCGCGAGATACTCCTCAATGATATTCATCGTGCTGATATCAAGATCGTTTGTGGGCTCATCGAGAATGAGTACATCGACTTCTTTAGTAAAAAGCAGGGCGAGAGCTACGCGCTTTTTCTCCCCGCCGCTTAAAAAACCGATTTTTTTGTCCAAAAACTCCTTGGGGAAGAGGAAGTTTTTGAGATACCCATACGCGTGGATATGCTTCCCGCGCACCTCTACCATATTCCCGCCATTAGGGCAGAAAGTCTCTAGCAAATCCTTGCTATCATCTAGCATTCCTAAATGCTGATCAAAATACCCCACGCGTATCGCACCGCGCTTTATCACACCGCTACTTGGGGCACTCTCGCCTAGCAGGAGCTTGAGCAGTGTGCTCTTACCCGCGCCGTTTTTGCCCACCACGCCGATTTTCTCCCCCGCTAAGATTCTAAGGCTAAGGTTATCAATAAGCACCTTGCCATTTAGCTCCTTGCTGAGATTTTCGAGCTCAAAAAGGCATTTTTTGGCGTTTTTGCCCTCATCTGCGCTAAATCGCTTATACTCGCGCTCTAGCTCTAGCTTTAATTTACGAATAACGCTCGGATTTTTCTTTGCCTCCTCTCTGAGCTCGAGGATTCTTCTCTTGCGCCCCTCATTGCGCTTTAGGCGTGCTTTGACACCGCGCCTTAGCCACTCCTCCTCGCTTCTTAGGGTTTTTAGGAGATTTTCGTGCGCATTATTTAGCGCACGGAGCATCTCTTCTTTTTTGCGCAGGTAGCTGCTATATCCGCCCTCAAAGCCCGTGAGTTTGCCATTCTCCACCTCGATGATACGCGTGGCGATATGCTCGATAAAATACCTATCGTGGCTCACAAAGACGATACTAAATTTGCAATCTTGGATATATTTTTCCAAAAACCCCACCATCTCCACATCTAGGTGGTTAGTGGGCTCATCGAGGATGAGCAAATCCACGCTCCCAAGCAAAATCTCACACAACGCCACGCGCTTTTGCTCCCCGCCACTTAGACTCACTGCTAGCCTGTCTTTGAACTCCACGAGCCCAAATCGCTCTAACACCTCATCTACGCGCGATTGCAAATCCCAGCCATTGTGCTCATCGATGAAGTTGCTCACCTGCGCGTATTGTGCGAGCAAGTCTAAATCTTGTGGGTTTCTCTCAATCATTTGTGAGAGGGATTGTAGCTTTGTGTGTGCGTCTTTTAGCGTATTGAGAGCATTGGCGATCACTTCCTGCACGCTTGCATTTGGCGGGAAGCTTGGATTTTGAGCAAGCGAGAGGATTTTTAGATTTTTGGGCACAATCCGCTCTCCAGAATCTAGCTCTATGCTCCCCTCGATGAGTTTTAGTAGCGTGGATTTGCCCGAGCCATTGCGCCCGATTACCGCAACGCGCTCGTGTGAGGAGATACTAAAATTGATAGATTCTAAAATAGGCGTGTGCTCGTAGTATTTACTTGCACTAAGCAGGCTGCACAAAGTCATAGCGATTACAAATCTTAAGAGCTAGGTTGTGAAAGCGTGAGGTTTTTTATATCTGAAGCTTTAAGCAGCATAAACTTCGTATCTTTGTTGCGCTTAGAGGACACGCCGGCTTTGAGAATCTCCCTAGGATTTGAGAGGCGCAGCTCTGAATCTATAAAGCATATCTCAAACTTCATCTTATTTACCGCGGTAAAAAACTCAATCTCTTTTTGGAACACATACACATAGTTGTTTTTGGCTAGGGCGAGGATTTTGACTTTCAAATCCAGCTCAAAGGCTTCGCTCTCGCAAAAAATCACATAATTTTTGTAGCCCTTGCTGTATCGTTGGGCGTAGTTGTAAATCACGCTCTCATTATTGCTCATCTTGGCTTTGTTGAGATGCTTTATGTGGTTTTCGACAAAAGTCATCGCGCAAAATGGCGAGTTGATATGCTGACGGAAAAACACATTTTTAATAGCTTGTGAGCCCATACCCAGATTCCATACCTTATCATCAAGCCTCGTGCCACAGATATCTAGCGCCTCTTTTGTCTTATCCACAAGCACTTGATAGATTTTATTAAACACCACTTCAAAAGTCGCAAAATTATCCTTCACAAATGCCTCACTCATACCCTTAAGCCTAGCGATAAGCATATCGATATTTTTGGTATCGCTTTTGGCTTTTGCCACGATTTTCCCAATCTCTATTTTTTTAGCCTCAAGCACCTTGGGATCGCCCTTTTTGGCGTCA
The DNA here is from genome assembly GCF_949282165.1 of uncultured Helicobacter sp. NCBI lineage: Bacteria > Pseudomonadati > Campylobacterota > Epsilonproteobacteria > Campylobacterales > Helicobacteraceae > Helicobacter > uncultured Helicobacter sp. The sequence goes on from NZ_CASDOV010000003.1 coordinate 77,159, forward strand.
AGCTTGGCTTGGATAGAGCGCAGCTCCATACCGCACACGCGCACCTTGTTTTCTATCTGGAGCTTTTTTTCATTAAACACCTCGATGGCGCGCAGCACGCCCTTGTAGTGGTATTGTGCGTCTAGGAAGCATTCTTTATAGATTTTGGAGGCATTGACATTGACATTGGTTTTGAAGTGGTTGTAGGAGTATTCAAGCTGCTTTAGGGTTTGAAGCTCGGAGGTGAAGTTATCCATCGTGATATGGCGATCGTTATAGACGAGAAAATCAATAGCCTTGCTCAAAAACGGCTTGATGATGAGATAGCTGAGCATTATGCCCTGTGTGGGGGTAGAATCTTTTTGTATCGTATCCAAAAATGCGATGGCATTAAACTCATCACGAAAAAAAGCCTTGATACACTCCTGCGCGGAGGCACTTAGCTCGATTTTAGAGAGCTTGACATAATTTGTCTTAGCAAAAATCTGCTTGGCGATATTTGCCTTGGCGTCAGCCTCCTTTGCCCTTAGCTCCTCATCGGTATTGGTGCGCCAAAAGTCAATCTCGCGCAAAAGCCCGCCCTCTGGGAAGCTCTGATAGCTTGACGCTCTACAATCCACAATCGTATAGCCATTATCATCACAGCGAAACTCCACAAACATACCCACAGCTGGCATTGTCCTAGGATCGTGCCAACTATTGCCGCGGAGCTCAAAGATTTTCTTAGATGCGTTGGTAACCACGCCATTTTTTGTCTGTGTCGAATAGCGCAGAATCTTGCCGTGCATTCCCTCTCCTCCCCAAAGCCTAGATTAAGTCGTTTGGGCTGCATACTACATCATTTAGCTTTAAACTTACGATATTCCGCCCAAAACTCCCCTCCCCTCGCCCCGCAATCGTAACAAATAGTAACGAAAATCGCGCACAATATGCTATAATTTAGCCCATCACTTGTCATTTTAGCTAAAGGATTCCCTATCAAAAAACCAAAAAAAAGCGCGAAAAACTTCCATAGCAGAATCTATCTCTATATCTTTAGCAACATCGTGCTAGTCTTCCTCTCTATGGCTACTATCGTGGGCGAGAGCGGCGCGGTAGGGGTGCTGGGGCAGCAGTTTGCGATGATAAACCTCAGCATTTTTGGCTACATCGGCTATGTGTATTTGCTTTTTTTGCTCTATCCAGCGTATTATTTCTACAAACACCCCGAGCTTAGCTTTCACAAGCTTGAGCTGCTCATCGCTTGGCTGCTTGGGTTTGTGAGCCTGCTGCTAGCCCAATCACTCCTTTTTTCTAGCGGACTTTTTGGCAATAGCGTGGTGCATTTGCTGCAGGGCTTTATCGGCGTTTTTGGTATGTGGGTGCTCGTGCTAGGCTGCCTCTCACTCTCCATACTCGTAGCCACACAGAGCAATATCGATACGATTTTTAGGCACTCCCGCTTTTTGCTCACAAAAGCCTATCGCGCGATTGTGCCTCTAGCGCGACGCTTTCTCACAAAGCTATGGGCGATGATATTAGCCTTTTTCACGCTACTACGCTCGCTCTATGCGCTAGGCAGGGCATTTGTCTCCAAACTCTCTGTAGCAATGACAAACACCGCCAAAAAGGGCTACCAAGCTTGCGCGCAAAAGATTCAGTGCTACGCCCAAGCGCGAAAGGAGCGCGAAAAAGAGCGCATAGAGCATCTCCAAGCCATACACACCCTCTCGCTAGATTCACTCCCCAAAAATGCGCACAATCTCCCACAGGAGCTAGATGAGCACCCACAAGCCCCACTGACACCACAAGTCCCACAATCTGATTTAATCTCTAGCGTGGAGTTAGATTCACACACGCCCACCACACCCATATACGCGCCCACGCACGATGGAGTGAGTGGCATAACTCCCACCACTGCCGCGCACGACTTACCCACCGCGCCCGCGCATAATCCCTCCTCTTATCAGTCCGTGATGGCTACGCGCGATAATGCCTCGGATTTGCACATCGAGCTTGTGCAAGATAGCGCGCTCGATTCAGAGGCATTGCTACAAAAGCATGTGCAGGAGTTTAAGCAACGCTATGAGTTCAAGTCTAGCCCCAAGCCCCCACAGCCACCCCAATCTAGTGAGTTTATCCAAGAAGTCTCCCTCTCTAGACAGCAAGAAATCACCCAAAACGCGCTAAATAACGCCTACAAAACAGCTTATTATGGCGCGCACATCACGCCCAAAGCACCCAAAGCTAGGCTAGCTGCGTCACAAGATTCAGCGCGTCCTAGCGAGGGCGGCACTTTGCACCCCGCTCCGCTTGATATACAAGCCATCATTGCTAATTCTCATCAGGCAAACTTCACCAAAGCTCCCAAAGCTAGGCTAGCCACACCACAAGATTCAGCGCGTCCTAATGCGCCTACTCCTTTAGAGCCCCGCGCCCCACAACGCCCCGCGCCGCATTCACAACCACAAGATTCACAGCCGCACAATACAGAATCTACACCACCACAAAGCGCGCAGAGCGCGCCCCACACAGCCCAAAATCCGCACGCCGCGCAGAGCGCACACAATCCACAGCCACCCACGCCCAAGCCCGCTAGCGTCGCAGAGCTCATCTCTAGCCTTGATATCCAAGAGATCGCGCCCCAAGCCCCCGATACGACGCACACAGCACCAAACCACACGCCCACAGATTCACAGCCCCAAGATTTAGAATCTAACAACGCACAATCTATGCCCCCACTCCAAGACTCCCCTAGCCTAGATTCACACGCGCCCACAGATACGCTTACCACGCCCACGCACGACGCTCCTGCCGCGAGCGATTTGCACGCGCCTAACGCGCCACACACGCCTAGTGCGCCCACTCCATCTCTACAATCACACTTTATAGAATCCACGCCACAACCCACACCCCCGCTAGATTCTATAAATGCGCTAGATTCTGTGCCTCTAGATTCTGTGCCCGCGCCCTCCGCGCCACTCACACAATCTGCCTCCATAGATTTTGCACCCACAGAATCCACGCCTCTAGATTCTGCTCCAATGGATTCTCTGCCTCTAGATTCTGTGCCCAAAAAAGCCCCCATCGTGCGTGAGCTTGAGGAAAACACTGCATTGCTAAAAAGCCTTGATTTTGGCAAGCGCGCCGCGCCGCTAAACTTCAAACTCCCGCCAACAAGCCTCCTAAACCAGCCCGATTATCACAAAAACGAGATTGATGAGGTAGAAATCGATACCAAAAGCGAGATTTTGCTCGCCAAGCTCAAGACTTTTAAAATCGATGGCGATGTCGTGCGCACCTACACAGGTCCCATCGTTACTACCTTTGAGTTCCGCCCCGCGCCCAATGTCAAAGTCTCTAGGATCCTAAACCTCGAAGACGATATCGCGCTTGCTCTCTCGGCAAAATCTATCAGGATCCAAGCCCCCGTGCCGGGCAAAGATGTCGTGGGTATAGAAATCCCAAACAATACTATTGAGACGATATTCCTGCGTGAAGTGCTAGAATCTGAGCTCTTTAAAAACGCGCAGTCCCCTCTCGCGCTCGCCTTTGGCAAAGATATCGTGGGCAATCCATTTATCCAAGACTTGCGCAAGCTCCCACACCTGCTCATCGCGGGGACTACGGGCAGTGGCAAAAGCGTGGGATTAAATGCGATGATTCTCTCCCTGCTCTATCGCAACTCGCCCGATATGCTAAGGCTAATGATGATCGATCCCAAACGCGTGGAATTTGCGCTCTATAGCGATATACCCCATCTCATCACGCCCATCATCACTGATCCCAAAAAGGCGATCGTGGGCTTAAACAACGCAATGCACGAGATGGACAGACGATACGAAAAGATGAAAGATATGCGCGTCAAAGATATCGAGGGCTACAACAAAAAGGCGCGTGAAGAGGGCGAGGAGGAGATGCAGTATTTTGTGATTGTGATTGATGAGCTTGCAGATCTTATGCAGACTTCTGGACGTGAAGCTGAAGCCCCGCTAAGCCGTATCGCGCAAATGGGGCGCGCGTGCGGTATGCACCTAATCATCGCCACCCAACGCCCAAGCGTGGATGTCGTGACAGGCACGCTAAAGGGCAATCTCCCCTCGCGCATAAGCTACAAAGTCGGCAGCAAGGTGGATTCTAAAGTGATCCTTGATGATGTGGGCGCGGCAAGCCTGCTGGGCAGGGGCGATATGCTCTTTAAAATCTCAGATACGATTATGCGCCTGCACGCGCCATTTAGCACTGAAGCGGAAATAGAATCTGTCGTGGAGTTTCTCAAATCCCAGAGAGAGCCCCAATATGACAAAAGCTTCCTGCTCGATGACAAGGAGCAAGTGCTCGCAGGCGGGGAGAGCAAAGATGAGGGCGATGAGGATATGCTCGAGCAGATTAAGCGATTTATGCTTGAGAGTGGCAACACCTCATCAAGCAGCGTGCAGAGGCGATTTAGCATAGGATTTAACCGCGCCACAAATTATGTCGAGCAGCTTGAAAAAGAGGGCTTCCTCTCTAAGCGCAACGCTAAGGGCGTGCGAGAGATTATCCGCTAAGGAGAATGTATGCACTCACACTTTAGATTCAGCACTTCTGCGCACACTAGGGATGCAGACGCGGGAGTATGAGGCGGATTTGGATATATTGAGACAATAAGAGCTAGATTCATAAAATCCGCTAGCGACATTGCAGAATCTAGATTGGGTTTATAAAAAAGGTGCTAGTCTAAATCGCGTTGATGAGGTAGCAGCATTAAGAGATTCTATAAAAATGCAATGTATGCTCGCGTAGCGGAGTGAGTGGCAATTCACTTGCCACGAGCAGCAACGAGTTTCACGAGAGTGAAACTTGCACAAAATGATGGGCTCGCGTAAGCGGAGGGGTAAGGGGCTTTGCCTCACACCCCGATAACAAGTTTCACGAGCGTGAAACTTGCATTATAGATACAAACCTACTTCGTAACAGGTGCTTCAAAGCCGATATTCACTTGCGACCAAGTCATACCCTCGTGCAAATCATACACAGCCTTTTGGAGATTTGCTCTAGCATCTTCGAGCTTAAACTCGCCCAAATCAAGCACGCCACTTGCCTTTAGCACACCATTTGTGATTTTGTATTCCATTGGCACTTTGTTGGTTTTGCCATTCATCTTGACAGAGGCGAGCAGTGTGCCCTGATCCTTGCCCTCTACTACATTGCGCAGCGTTACTTTGATCTCTTTTTTGCTAAATTTTGAGAAGAAAAAATCACGCAAATTCGCATTTTTCACATCATCATTGAGCTCGACTTTCATCGGATCGATGCTCACACTCGCTCCCTCAAGCGTAGAGGCGATAGAATCCCTTTGCTTGCCAAACTGAAACTTCGCATCTGTAAAGCTCCCGCTCACCGCAGCCTTTGTAGGAGTTTTATACGCAGTCCATACGACATTGACTTTGTCTGTGTCGATACTCGCAGCGTTAAGCCCTACTGCACCCAATAAACCTATAGCTAGCATTTTTAGCTTCATGATAAATCCTTTGTGGTAAATTCACACATTATGTGCGTAAGGTGCATTATAGGCAAAATAGGGTAATCAAAAGTTGCACATACCAAAATTCCATAGAATCTAAGCCCTAGCGCACGCCCCTAGCGCGCCAAATATTTGCTATTTTGTGTTTTTTGGTTTGTATCATTAGCCCAAAATTTTGCAAAAGTGAGGGTTGTAATGGTTTTAATACTGCTTTTTTTGTGCGCGTATATTGTGCCTAGTATCGCACTAAACCTCCTGCAAATCGCGCATATCAAATCCGCTCTTACCCAAAAAGCCGTGCTTTTGGATTCACTAGATTACAAAAAAGCCGGGAATTACGCCCTAGAAAATCTCTACCTTGACACATTGCACAAACTCATAGAGCTCGGGTTGTGCGTGTTTTGGGTGGGCTTTGGGCTCTCATTTTTTTGGCAGTGGCTCTATGATTTGGGACTTAGCGAGGTGTGGCATCATATCGCGTTTTTGCTCCTCTTGCTTCTTTTGCCACTCTTTGTCTATCTGCCTCTAAGCCTCTATGAAACCTTTAGCATTGATAAGCGTTATGGCTTTTGCAAGCAAAGTGTGGGCTTATTTTTCATCGATTTGTTCAAATCAAGCCTTCTTAGTATCCTCATTGGCGGGGCGATTTTTTATGTGCTCTTGTGGGTGATGGATAGCTTTAGTCTGTGGTGGCTTGGGGGCTTTGTGCTGATGTTTGGCGTGGTAGTGGTGGCAAATGCCATCTATCCCACGCTTATCGCCCCGCTTTTTAACAAATTCACTCCGCTTGAGGATAAAGAGCTACAATCACGTATAGAGGGGCTTTTGGAGCGAGTTGGATTCAAAAGTAGTGGGGTGTTTGTGATGGACGCGAGCAAGCGCGATGGGCGGCTTAATGCGTATTTTGGCGGTATCGGCAGGACCAAGCGCGTGGTGCTCTTTGACACATTGCTTGAAAAAATCAGCAAAGACGGGCTTTTGGCGATTTTGGGGCACGAGCTAGGGCATTTCAAGCACAAGGACATACTCAAAAATCTCATCATAACAAGCATTTTTCTCTTCGCGCTCTTTTTCCTCGCTGCGCACCTGCCACAGAGCTTTTTCGCCCAAGCCTCCCTGCCACAAGAGAGCACCACGACTTTGGCACTGATTTTTTTGCTCTCTCCTGTGATTTCATTTTGGTTTTTGCCCTTGATGGGGTATTTCTCACGCAAGGCGGAGTATCGCGCTGACGCCTTTGGGGCTTCCCTCTCCTCCAAACGCTGCCTTGCCAACGCGCTTGTGCGTCTCATCAATGAAAACAAAGCCTTCCCCAGCTCGCATTGGCTCTATATCTGCTTTTATTACTCCCACCCACCGCTTTTGGAGCGACTTAGGGCGTTGGATTATGAGATTTAGCGCGCAGCTCGCGCTAGAATCTGCGCGCAAGATTCTAAGCACAAGCGCGCTTCAAATCGCCCAGCCAGATCTCCGCATAGGATTAGAATCCCAAATCCTGCTTGCCCATCATCTACAAAAAGATCGCGTGTTTCTCCACGCCCACCCCGAGACTTTGCTCACTCCCACGCAAGCGCGGCGGTTTTTTGACTCGATCCAAAAGCGCGCCCTAGGCTATCCGATAGAATACCTCACGCACAAAGTGAGCTTTTATGCACGCGAGTTTGACATAGATTCACACACGCTCATCCCGCGCCCAGAGACAGAGCTACTCATTGACAAGGCACAAGAGGCATTGTGCGCGCATAATCATCGCATAGTCGCAGAGGTAGGCACGGGCTCGGGCGTGATAGCCATTACGCTTGCGTTGCAAAACCCACACATCCACATCTATGCTACGGATATAAATCCCCGCGCCCTTGCCCTAGCGCGTCAAAATGCTAAGCGTTTTGGGGTGGATTCACAAATCAGCTTTTTGCACACCTCGCTGCTTGATGGGCTAGAGCACATTCATATCGATATGCTCATCTCAAATCCCCCATATATCCCAAATGCCTACCGCCTCCCGCTAAGCGTGTGCTATGAGCCAAAAGAAGCGCTCTTTGGCGGGGAGGTGGGCAGCGAGATATTGCACGCGCTCATAGGGCTTGCTAAGGCGCGCCAAATCGCGTGTGTGTGCTGCGAGATGGGGCACAACCAAAAGGCAGATATACAAGCCTTTGTGCGCGATATGGCGCATAAATCTCTAGCCTTTTACACGGATTTAAGCGGTTTTGATAGGGGATTTATCCTAGAATTTCCGGCAAGCCAAACGCGGAATCTAAGGCAGATTCAGAATCTAGATTTAGAGTTTTGGTTTTAGATTCAGATTTAGAATCTAAAGAGCACACACAATCCAATCAAAACTTAGAATCTAGCCTCTTAGATTCGCATTCCCACGAATATTTTCTAATTTTTAGAATCTTGTGTATCGCAAAAGAAAAAGGGGTTTATCCCCTCCCCGTTTCCTTTAGCCCCGAAAAAGATAAAGCGCCGCGTTTTTGCTGCGCTACGCTTGCAACCCGTTGGGTCTTTTTGCGCAGCCACAAAGTATATCTTTTGGCGGGAGTGCCTCGCTATCTCCTTGTCTAGGCAAAAATGCTAAAAATGCACTCCTGCATTTTTTTAACGCATTTTTAACACCACGACAAGGGCGAGTGTCGGTTGGTGCTGACGCACTTCCACATTGATTTGATTTTTGCGTTGCAAAAATGGCAGAATCTAAAGATTTGGAATCTTTAGATTCTGCTCGGTATTGCGCTATCGCGCCCATTGATTGTATTTGGCATTTGAAGTGGTGGATTCTGTGAGTTGATTAGATTCTGAAAAGCTAGATTTTAGGTTTTGATTGGATTGTGTGTGCTCTTTAGATTCTGTGCGTTTGAGAATCTCTCGGGCTAGGTTCTGTAAAAGCCTTAGATTCTGAATTTTCTTTAGATTCCGCGCTTATCCCAAACACCAAATTAATATATGTTTAAAAAAATATAGTGTAAAATCGCCGTATTTCACATCCAAAGGAGGTTTTATGTTATTACGCGTTGTGTTAGCGTGCGGGTTGCTTGTGAGCAGTGCGCTTGCGGAGAAGATTCAGGTTTTGGCGGCGGCAAGCCTTAAGTTTGTCCTAGAGGACATCAAAAATGAGTTTTTGCAAACTCGCGAGGGTGATAGCATTGAGATTAGCTACATCTCTTCAGGCAAGGCGTATGCGCAGATCCAAAATGGCTCGCCAGCGGAGCTTTTCATCGCGGCAGACACCGAGTATCCCCAAAAGGTTTATAAAGAAAAATTGGGAGCGGACAAGCCACAGAATTATGTGCGCGGCAAGCTCGTAGTCTTTAGCGCGAACAAAGATTACGACGCAAGCACGCCAGAAGTCCTCAAAAACCCCGCCATCAAGCACATCGCCATCCCTAATGCCAAGCTCGCCCCCTATGGCGTGGCGGCAGAGGCGTATATCAAAAGCGCGAAGCTAGAAAAGCTGCTCAATCCCAAGCTTGTGCTTGGTGAATCCATCGGGCAGGCGACTACCTATGTGCTTGAAGGCTCGGCAGAAGTGGGCTTTAGCGCGCTTTCTATGGTGATCAAAGAGGCGCAAAAAGAGGGGAGTGCCATCACTTACGCCATCATCGATGAAAAGCTCTATAAGCCCATCGTGCAGTCTCTCATCATCACAAAGGCGGGCAAAGATTCTAAGCTAGCCAAGGATTTCGCGCAGTATGTGCTAGATTCTAAGGCGCAAGAGATTTTTAAATCCTATGGTTACGACGCGCCATAATCGCGCACACCACGCACATCGGGTATATCGCGCACACCACGCACGGGCGCGCAGATGAATGCACTTGCTTACACGATTGCAAACATCAGCACGGAGGGCAATCTAAGTCTTTTAAGCCTTGAGACGCCCATAGGTGCGCTTTGGGTGCTTTTGCTCGCTACACAGGATATGGGTGAGGATATGCGCGTGGGGGCACGCGGGAGTGCGTATTTTAAGCCCACCCAAATCCTGCTAATGCCCCAAAATCCCGCCCCCTGCACGCATAATTGCTTTGCCTCGCGTATCGCGCGTATCCAAAGGGAGGCGATTTTGAGCCTTGTGAGCCTTGAGGGTGGCATTAGCGCGCTAGTGCCCACGCGGAGCATTGAGGGCTTTAGCGAGGGGGATTGCTGCTTTTGGTGGGTAAATCCTAGCGATATTTTGTTGCAGTCTTAGAGTTTGGCTTGGAAAATCTGTGCAAACGCCAAAACACGATTTAGATTCTAAAACGCACTGACAGCTCGCGTAAGCGGAGTGAGCGGGGATTCACTCTCCACGAGCGGTAACAAGTTTGCTTTAGCAAACTTGCATAAAATGATTAGGTTCTACTCGAGTTTATAGAAAAGGTGCTAGCCCAAATCGCGTCAATGAGGTGGCGGCACCAAAGATTCTAGAATCTCGCATTTAGATTGCGTGTATGCTCGCGTAAGCGGAGGGGCGAGGGGCTCTGCCTCACGCCCCGATAACAAGTTTTTGCCGTAGCAAAAACTTGCATAAAATGATGGAGCCTAGTCGGGTTTATAGAATCTGCTCCATTGCCACATCGCGTTCCTGACGCGCTGACACTAGAAAATCACAGAATCTCGCATTTAGATTCTGTGTATGCTCGCGCAGCGGAGGCAATGAGGGCTTTGCCCACATTGCCGATACCAAGTTTTTGCCATAGCAAAAACTTGCATAAAATAATTAAGGAGCTTAAACCCTATGGATTTTTTGGATTCTGAATTTTTGCAAACAATGCTCCTCACCTTCAAGCTCGCGCTTTACACCACCCTGCTCTTACTCCCCATAGGCATAGCCCTCGCCCTGCTCCTAGATTCTCTGCGCTCAAAGCTTAGCATTATCCTGCACGCGCTCATTTGGATGCCCCTTATCCTCCCACCCTCCGTGCTTGGATTCTATCTGCTTGTGTTTTTCAATCGCCACAACGCCCTGGGCGCGTTTTTGCTAGAGCATTTCTCCTTTCAGCTCGCCTTTAGCTTTGCCGGACTAGTGGTGGCGAGCGTGATTTTTTCTCTGCCATTTATGGTAAATCCTATCAAAAACGCGCTCTCCTCCCTCCCACCCTCGCTCAAAGAAGCCAGCTACACGCTAGGTAAGGGTAGAATCTACACATTGTTGTTTGTGCTCTTACCCAATGTCAAATCCTCGATTTTGCTAGGTTGTGTTACGAGTTTTGCGCACACCATAGGCGAATTTGGCGTGGTGATGATGATAGGAGGCTCGCGCACGGGCGAGACAAAAGTCGCGAGTATCGCCATCTATGAGCAAGTCGAGACGCTAAACTACACACTTGCGCACCAATACGCGCTCACGCTCTTTGTGGTGAGTTTCGTGAGTTTGTGCGCGATATTTGCCCTCGCACGCGCCAAAACTCATATTTTATAAAGGGCTCTTATGGATATCGTTTTTGAATGCAAGAAAAACCTGCACACACCGCACACTTCCTTTAGCCTTGAAGTCTCACAGGGCTTAAACTTTGGGGATTTTCTCGCACTCTTTGGCAAAAGTGGCGCGGGCAAAACCACGCTCCTTAGGATTTTCGCTGGGCTCACGCAGCCCGATAGCGGCTATCTCAAAGTCGGCGATGAAGTGTGGTGCGATGAGGGATTTTCCCTCCCGCCCCAAAAGCGTAGCATAGGCTTTATGTTTCAGGACTACGCGCTTTTCCCACATCTGAATGTCTTACAAAACATCACCTTTGGGCTTAGCAATAAAAAAAACCTCGATTTTGTGCAATGGCTTGTAGAGATTATGGAGCTTGAGCCTATCCTTACGCGCCACACGCACCAAATCTCGGGCGGGCAAGCCCAGCGCGTCGCCCTCGCACGCGCCCTAGCGCGCAAGCCAAAGATTTTGCTGCTCGATGAGCCTTTAAGCGCGCTAGATTCTCTAATGCGCCTAAATCTGCAAAACCTCCTAGCCAAGCTTCATCAGCAGCTAGGGCTTAGCACGATTCTCATCAGCCACGAGATCACAGAGATTATGCGCCTAGCTACAAAGGTTTGGTGTATCGAGGGAGGCAAGGTCACTCAAAGCGGGAGTGTGGATGAGATTTTTGGCGCTAGGCTAAGTGGCAAGGTGCAGCTCAGTGGCGAGATACTGCGCAAAACCCCACAGGGCGTGGTGGAGATAATCGATATCGTGTGTGCTTCAGAGGTGGTGCGCGTGCTCTATCCTGCTACTAGCGCGCGGGAGTTTAGCGTGGGCGATAAGGTGCTTATTGTCTCCAAAGCCTTTAATCCGCTGCTTTTTAAGCTCCACCTTTAAGCCAAGCCCAACGCAAAACCTGCTACAATCGCCAAAAACAAAAGGCATTGTGTGAAAAACATCATCTTGTGTGTGTTGCTAGCGTTCGGGATTTTGCGCGCGGATTCCTTTATACTAGAGCTTGGAGAGAGCTTTAGGGAGTCCTATAGGCAGGCAAAGATTCAGAGTAAGGGCAAGCCAAAGCTTGTGATCATTATGGACGATATCCAAAACCTCGCGCAATACAAAAGCCTGCTTAGGCTCAATCTCCCCATCACCCCTTCACTTTTCCCCAAAACCCCTCATAGCCCCGATACGCCTAAAATCGCCGCCAAGGCCAAAGACTATATGATACACCTGCCCCTAGAGGCACTAAACTTCTACCAAAAAGAGCTAGAGCCAATCGCGGTGGGCGTGAGCCGAGATGCGCTCCTAGCCTATATGCGCGCGCTCAAAAAAGACTTCCCCAATCTCAAATACCTAAACAACCACACCGGTAGCAAATTTACCACAAGCTATGAGGATATGCGCAACCTCCTAAGCGTGCTCGATGAGCTTGATTTGCGCTTTATTGATAGCGTTACTAATGCCGATATCGCAAGCCCCAAAATCGCCAAAGAGCAGGGCAGGCTCATTATGCAGCGCGATATATTCTTAGACACCATAGCCCAAAGCGAGCACACCGAGCGTCAAATCGAGCTCGCTATCCAAAAAGCCAAGGACAAGGGCTATGCCATAGCCATTTGCCATCCATTCCCAAGCACCCTGCAATCCCTGAAAAACGCCCGCGATAAGCTTTTACAAGAAGTCGAGCTCCTAAGCCCCGCGCAGTTAGAATCCTACCTCAACGCCCAGCACATCACCTCCTACCATCGCTCCAAATTCCACTTCGCCCAAAACCGCTAATGCTAGATTCACACTCCCACCAAGCCCCCACGCCAAAGCGTTTAGATTCACTCCCGCCTTCACTCCTAGCGTTGCCAAAGCCCCCAAAGGCGTTGTTTTACTGCGGGGATAGGAGCCTTTTGGACGCGCCTATCAAAATCGCCATCGTGGGCACGCGGCGTCCCAATCCCTACACCAAGCACTTTTGCGCCATCCTCGCTGCACAAATCGCCAAGGCTGGTGGCGTGGTAGTGAGTGGAGGCGCGCTAGGCGTGGATATCATCGCGCATTCTGCCGCACTGCCACGCACGATTATGTTCTCCCCTGCAAGCCTTGAGATTATCTACCCAAAGGCAAACAGAGCCATTATCCAAGCGATGATGCGCCAAAGCCTCGTGCTCAGCGAGTATGAGCGAGGCTATATGCCACAGGCGTATAGCTTTTTGGAGCGCAATCGCCTCGTGGTGGGGCTTAGCGACATTGTCATCATCCCCCAAGCCGATCTGCAGAGCGGCTCGATACACAGCGCGCGCCTCAGTAAGCAATCCCACAAGCCGCTTTTTGTGCTCCCTCATAGGATAAATGAGAGCCTAGGCACACAGAGCCTCCTAGCGCGCCAAGAGGCGGAGTGTATCTATGATATAGGGGCGTTTATCACACAGATTTTTGGCGCACAAGAAGAGCTAAGCGATGAGGTGCTAGAGTTTTGCAAGCTCGCTCCGCGCTATGAAGAGGCGGTGCAAAAATTTGGCGAGAAAATCTTCCAATACGAGCTAGAGGGGAAAATCGTGCGTGAAAATGGAGTGGTGCGCGTATGCTAGATTCACACCCCCGCGCAGAATCTAAAGGCAATATCCTCGCGTGCGATGTGGGGCTAAAGCGCATAGGGCTCGCCCAATGCCTTCAGGGCATCGTGCTGCCGCTTCCCGCGATTTTGCGCAAAAATCGCAAGCAAGCTAGCGATGAACTGCGCGCACTCCTTGCCCAAAGGGATATTAGCGTGCTTGTGGTGGGGCTGCCAAGCGGTGGGCAGGCGCACTATGAGGATACCATCGCGCGCATTAAGCACTTTGTGGGGCTTGTGGGATTTGGCGGGGAAGTTGTGTATGTCGATGAGGATTATACCTCGCAGGAGGCGTTAGAAAATCTCAACCATCTAGGACGACAATCGCGCGCGCTAGCCCAAAAGGACGGGCGGCTTGATAGTCTGAGTGCGTGCTATATTTTGGAGCGGTATTATTTGCGGAGTTTGTAAGATTCTAAAACTCGGCTTGTGCGCGCGGGAAAATGGCTCCTTGGGTAATCATTGCGTAGATTTGGCGAGTTTGGGGATAGTCACTACCCTCTAGGTAGCTCCCACCCCCAAACCCGCCAAAAACTCCACAAGCCCCACCGCAATGACTAATTTTGCTTGCAGTAGTAACACCATAGAATCCACGCCAAACCAAGTGTAAGATTCAAAGGCAGATTCACAATCTAAGGGAGTTTAGAATCTAGCTTTGGTAACTTAGATTCAAATTTAGAATCTAACCTCACAAGATTCAAAAACAAAAATAAAAAATCTAACGCACTACACAATCTAATCCCACAGATTCAAATCTAAGGAAACACAGAATCTCGTTTCAATGCCTTAGATTCAAATCCAAAATCTAGGGAAGATTCAGATTTTTATTTAGATTCTAAAGCCATTACACAATCAATAGATTTTAGAATCTAGATTGAGAGATTTAAACACAAAATCTCATCTCATAGAATCTAATCTTTTCTTAGATTCTGAATCTGCACGAGATTCTGTATTTTCTTGAATCTCCGCGCTTGGCTTGCCCGGGCATTCTAGGATTTTGGATGAGAAATCGTTGTTTTCAAGTGAGGCACGCCGGGAGCATACTTAGGCGTATGTGACCAAGCGCCTCACGCAGAATCAACGATTTATCGCCAAAAGATGAATGCCTTAAACACAGAATCTGGAATCACAAAAACCACTGCCAATACACAAGCCCAAAAATCGTAGTGAGCACAATCCCACACACACTCAGCACCGCGCCAAATTTAAACATCTCCTTAGTGCTGATATTGCCCTTGTTTGCGACGATGGCATTAGGCGGTGTGGAAAAGGGCAGCAGGAAGGAAAAGCCAATGCAAATCGTGGCGATAAGCATAATAAGGCTCTGATAGCTTGGCTCTAAAAACTCCTTCGTCGAGGTGTAAAGCACGGAGAGCAAAATCGCACTTAGTGCCGTGGAGCTCACAAACATCGTGAGAAAAAGCACAAACACGCACACACACAGCACAAAGAGCAGCAGTGGCAGGGTGCTAAAGTAGCTAAACACGGGGGCAAACGCCTCGCCTAGCTCGATCTTAGAAATCGCCATCGCCACGCAAAACCCCGCCCCAAAGAGAAAGATAATCTCATAAGGAATGGAGCGAGAATCCTCCCAAGTGAGAAAGCCCACTTTGGGGATAAACATCATAAGCCCAAAGCTTAGCAGGATAATGTTTTCATTTAGCCCAAGCCCGGGATAAATGGGCTTAATGGGCGAGTTTAGCAGTAGTAGCACAAGCAGCGCGGCGATATAGCCTAGGAGCTTTTTGTGCGCAAAGCTCATCGTGATGGATTCAAAGGAGCTGATGGGAATCTCCTCGCTATTATCTAGCCCATAGGAGAGGATAGCAATCATTGCATAGAGCATACTGAGGCTTAAGGGCAGCATAAGCATCATCCAGCCCACAAAGCTAATGCTCCCAAGCCCCGTAGTCTCTAGGAATCCTAAAAAGATGAGGTTTGGCGGGGTGCCTATGGGCGTAGTGATCCCGCTAATGCTCGCGCCAAATGCCACGGCGAGCAAAAAGCGCGTCTTTAGCACACAATCTTGCGTGATAGAGAGCGCGATAGGCACGAGCAGCAGAGCCACCGTGGAGTTTGAGAGCGCGCTCCCTAGCGCGACACTTGCCGCCCCAAATGCCGTAATAATGCCCTTTGGCGTTTTGGGGAAGCGCGATAGAAGGACTTTAGCGATGATTTTGTGCAGCCCGATTTTTTCTACCGCAGTGGCGAGCATAAAGCCCCCAAGGAAGAGGAAAATGATGGGGTTGGCGTAGTTACTCGTGGCAGATTTGACATCTAAGATTCCAAAGGCGGGGAAAAGCACGATAGGTAGGAGTGAAACCATTCCCAAAGGCAGCGCGCCATTTGTCCAAAGCACGATGAGAAAGGCGAGTATCCCTAAAAACGCGCTTACCTGAAAGCTCGCATCGTAGTAAAAAATGCTCAAACTCCACACGAGCGCGGACACGCTCGCTGCGATTATTAAGCCCACTAGCACTTCATCTTTGGTTTTTGTTTGCAGTTTTTTGCGCATTGTGCTTCTAAACAAGCGCGCTTTTGTTTTTAATGGCATAGGCACTCTTTCTTTGGATTGGATTTATGGATTCTACAATAATTAGCGGCATTATGGAATCTAAACAATCTAAATAACTAGACTTAGGCGATATGCTTGCATAAGCCACAGCGGCGAGGGGCTTTGCCCTAGCTTGGTTTATAGAAAAGGCGTTTGCCCAAGCGGCGTTCCTGACGCGGCGGCACTAAGAGATTCTATAAGCTTGCTAGAAAATGCCGTGTATGCTCGCGCAGCGGAGCGAGTGGGGATTTACTCCCCACGAGCGGTAACAAGTTTTTGCTAAAGCAAAAACTTGCATAAAATCATAACCTTAAAAAATTGCTAAGAATCTTTAGCCCCACTTCGTGGCTTTTCTCGGGGTGGGGCTGGATACCAAAGACATTGTCACACCCCACAATCGCGCTAAATGTGTAGCCATACTCGCAGGTTGCAAGCGTGTGCGCACAATCCCTGCTATGAAAGCTATGCACAAAGTAGAGATAAAACGCCTGTGGCAGCCCCGCAAAAAGCGCGCTTGCGCTGCCCTGCTCAGTAAGATGGCATTGATTCCACCCGATATGGGGGATTTTTAGCCCACTAAGCACACTGCGATCAAAAGATTCTATCCTGCCTTCCATCAGCCCAAGCCCCTCGTGCGTGCCAAACTCCTCGCTTTGGGCAAAAAGCAACTGCATACCAAGGCAGATCCCAAGCATATATTTGCCGCTTTTGGCAAATTCCTTGATGGCTTCACACATACCGCTTGTGCGCAAATGCTCCATCGCATCGCCAAAAGCCCCAACGCCGGGCAGGATAATCTTGTCGTAATGCGCGAGTTTGTGCGGATTAGATTCTATAATGATGGAGGTGTTTGGCAGCTCTTTACTCGCGTATGTGAGGGCGTTTGCTACGCTAGCGAGATTGCCGATGTTGTAGTTTAGGATCGCGACATTCATTGCCTTGCCTTGTGAAGTTTTAGAGCAATTGTAGGATTCCTAAAGAAACTGCGGCTTGCGCACAAGCCGAATTTCTTAGATTCTAGAATCTACAAAACCTGCTTTACTAAAACCTCTATCACTTGCTTAGAATCTGGCTCCACAAGACGCTCGCCGACTTCCTCGCCATTTTTGTAGCCTATCAGCGTGGGGATAGCACGCACGCCTAGCGTATCTTTGAGCGCGCCCTCTGAATCTATAGAGATGTGATAAAACTCCACTTTGCCATCGTATTCTTTAGCCAACATATCCAAAATCGGCTCTATCCTGCGACAATCTGGGCACCAAGAAGCCCCGAGTATCACGACACTAGAGCCATTTTTGATGTTTTCTAGGTATTGTTGGGTGTTGATATGGTGTAGCATTTGCTCTCCTTTGTTTTTAAGATGCACAAAGCCTATCTTTATAGACTAAACACTTAGTTAGCTTAGGCTAAATTCTAAAAGACAAAATCACAAAAAATGGGCTTTCTCAGCACTATGGGCTTTGGGATCGAGCGCGTCGCGCAGCCCCTCGCCGATAAACACGAGCACAGAGAGCAGCACCGAGATAATCACAAATGAACTAATGCCTAGATGGGGCGAAGTGAGGTTGTTTTTGCCCTGTGCGAGCAGCTCGCCTAGGCTCGCATCTTGCGTCCCAAAACCCAAAAAATCCAAACTCCCAAGCGTGATAATCCCACTCGCCATAATAAATGGCACATAGGTGATAGTCGCTACCATCGCGTTTGGCAAAATATGACGCGTGATGATATGCCAATCGCCAAAACCCATCGCCTTAGCGGCTCTGACAAACTCGAGATTGCGCACTTTGAGCACCTCTGCGCGCACTACGCTCGCAAGCCCAATCCACGAAAACGCAAGCACGACTGCCAAAATCCACCAAAAGCTCGGCATAATGGTGTTTGCCACGATGATAATCACAAAGAGCACAGGGATAGAATTCCATATCTCAATCAGCCGCTGCCCCAAAAGATCGATCCCCCCGCCATAATACCCTTGCCCTGCCCCCACGCTCACGCCTATGAGCAGCACACACACACTTAGCAAAAACCCAAAGGCTATGGAAGTGCGCAGCCCATAGAGCATTCTAGCGAGCACATCTCTGCCCTTATCATCTGTGCCTAGCCAATGCTTAGAATCTGGGGGCGTGGGCGAGGGTGCGTGTAAATCAAACAAAATGCTATCATCGCTATATGGCACGAGCGTGCGCAGGACAAAGCTATCCCTAAGCAATACCTCCCGCACATACGGATCTAAATAATCCGTAAAGCTCTCAAAATCCCCGCCAAAGGTAGTCTCTGGATAATCCACAAACACCGGAAAATACGCCCTGCCCTCGTGGTAGATAAAAAGCGGCTTTTGGTTAGCAATAAATGGCGCAAGGAGGCTCAAAGCCACCAAAATGCCAAAAATCCACGCGCTCACATACGCGCGCTTGTTTGCTCTAAATCGCCTCCACACTGCCCTAGATTCCATCGCTACGCCTTCTTATCAAAATGTATGCGCGGATCGATGAGCATATAGAGCACATCGCTCACAATCCCCACAATCAGTGCGAGAAAAGTAAAAATATACAAAGTGCCAAAAATCACGGGATAATCGCGATTAATCACGCTTTCATAGCCCAAAAGCCCAAGTCCATCGAGGCTAAAAATAATCTCTATGAGCAAACTCCCGCTAAAAAACATACCCACAAACACCGCTGGGAAGCCACTCACAATAAGCAGCATAGCATTGCGAAAAATATGCCCATAGAGGATTCTGCCCTCACTCGCGCCCTTGGCACGCGCGGTTTGGACATAGGTTTTGTGAATCTCTTCTAAAAAGCAGTTTTTAGTCAGCATCGTGAGCGTGGCAAAGCCCCCCATCGAGATACAAAACACCGGTAGCACCAAATGCCACAAATAGTCTTTGAGCTTATCAAATGGGCTAAGGGTTGAGAAATTTTCACTCACAAGCCCCCGAAGTGGGAAAATATCGAGATAGCTCCCTCCAGCAAAAAGCACGATGAGAAAAATCGCAAACAAAAACGAGGGAATGGCGTTTGCCACGATGATGACAAAACTACTTGCCACATCAAAGCCACTGCTATGCCGCCTCGCCTTGGCAATGCCTAGCGGAATGCTGATAAGATAAATGATAAGCGTGCTAAACACGCCTAGCGAAACGCTCACGGGCAATTTTTCTTTGATGATATCTAGCACCTTGCTCTGCCGATAAAAACTCTCGCCAAAATCAAAGCACAAATAATTTTTGAGCATCACAAAATACCGCTCTAGCAAGGGCTTGTCAAACCCATAGAGCTTGTTGATATGCGCGATGAGCTCCGGATCTAGCCCCGCTGCGCCTTTATAAAAGCTCTTTTGGGCTAGGGCAGATTCTGTGGGCTTGTCGAGATTTTCTAGCTGGGCTATGGTGCGCTCTATGGGACCTCCGGGCGCGATTTGGATAAGCAAAAAATTGAGCGTGAGTATGCCAAAAAGCGTGGGGATAAGGAGCAAAAGACGCTTAAAAATATAGCCTAACACTTGCTCTTCTTAGTCTTGCTCGATTTTTTCTTTGCATTTTAGGCATTCATAGATATGCTTTTTGCGTAGCTCGCGCTCACACATTGCTCCGCCGCATTTGGGGCATTTGCTAGCCACAAGCGGGTATTTGGAGAGGAAAGTGCATTTAGGATAATTCCCACACCCATAAAACGCCCCGCGCCTGCTAAATCGCTTGAGCATCTCGCCGCCACACTCTGGACAGGGGAGCTCTAGCTTTTCTTGGGGTTTATTTTTAAGCGATTTTGTGTTTTTGCACTCTGGATACCCGCTACAGGCGATAAACTCGCCATTTTTGCCAAATTTTTTCACCATCGGCTTGCCGCATTTCTCACACACCTCGCCGCTAAGCTCATCTTTAGCATTTTCATCGGGCTTGATGTATTTGCACTTAGGATACCCACTACACGCGATAAACTCGCCAAATTTGCCATTGCGTTTCACGAGCTCTTTGCCGCATTTGGGGCACATCTCCCCCGTGGGGATAGCGATTTTTTGACTCGTGATATTTTGCTTGCCCTCCTCGATTTTTTGCATAAATGGCTCATAAAACTCCCATAGCACCGCATTCCAATCCGCCTTTTGCTGCGCGATAGAATCTAGCTTATCCTCCAAAGACGCGCTAAAGGAGCTATCCACAATCTCCTTAAACCCCTCTTCGAGCATTTGCGTAACCTTAAAGGCATTTTCTTGCGGGATTAGGGTTTTTTTCTCATTTTTGAGATAGTCGCGGCTGCATAATAGCGCGATAGTGGGCGCATAAGTGCTCGGTCTGCCGATACCTAGAGATTCTAAGGTTTTGATAAGGCTCGCCTCGGAATAGCGCGCAGGCGGCTCTGTGTGCTTTTGGTGGCTTTGCAAATCCACTAAAGTAGCACCACTGCCCTCCTGCAATACAGGCAAGAGCGTATCGCTCTCCTCATAGCCTATGATTTTATAGAATCCATCAAAGATGAGCTTCCTGCCATTTGCCTTAAATTGGGCTTTGGTATCGCTAGATTCAAAAATGATGTTTTGGAGCTCAAACTCCGCGTCCGTGCTTTGCGAGGCTAAAAACCGCTCATAGATGAGCTTATAGAGCTTGTGCTCTTCTGGCTTGAGATATGCCTTAGCAATCTCTGGAGTGAAGTCGAGATTTGTCGGGCGGATGGCTTCGTGCGCCTCTTGGGCGGCTTTGGATTTGGCTGTATAGACTTTTGGCTTAGGCGGGACATATTCTTTGCCATAGACTTTGGCAAGGAGTGCCCTCGCCGCACTGCTGGCTTCTTTGGCGATATTGAGACTATCAGTCCTCATATAGGTGATAACCCCCATCACACCACTATGCGTCTGCACGCCCTCATAGAGCCTCTGGGCGATACTCATCGTGCGCGTGGGGCTAAGCCCTAGCCTTGTGGAGGCGCTTTGCTGGAGTGTGGAAGTCATAAAGGGCGGAGGGGTGCTCGTTTTTTTGCGCTTGGTGTTGATTTGGGCGATTGTGTAGGATTGGGTTTTTAGAAAATCTAGCATAGCACTCACTTCGTCTTTATCCTGCAGGCTAAGCTTTTGGAGTGCCTTGCCTCCATAGCTTATGAGTTCAGATTCTATCTCGCTGGAGCTAGAGACAAACTTCGCGCTGATGAGATAGTAGGTGATGCTCTCAAACGCTTGGATTTCGCGCTCCCTATCCACGACGATTTTTAGTGCCGCGCTCTGCACGCGCCCTGCGCTTAAGCCCCGCGCGATTTTAGAGGAGATGAGATTGCTTAGCTTAAAGCCCACGATTCTATCGAGCAAACGCCTTGCCTGCTGGGCATTGACTTTGTCCATATCGATGGTGCGCGGGGATTTGAGTGCGTTTTGTATGGCACTCTGAGTGATTTCGTGAAAGACGATGCGCGGGAAGTCCTCGCTAGGCAGCCCGAGTGTCTGGGTGATGTGATAGCCTATCGCCTCGCCCTCTCTGTCCTCATCGGTGGCGATGTAAGTGGTTTTGGCTTTTTTAGCAAGTTTTTGAATCTCTTCAACAATCTTTGCGTGGTCCTTATCCACCATATATTTGGGGATAAAATGCTTATCTTTTACCTCAATGCCAAGAGTGTATTTGGGGAGATCGCGGATATGCCCTTTTGAGGCTATCACCTCATAATCCTTGCCAAGAAAATTTTTGATAGTTCGCGCTTTTGCTGGGGATTCTACAATGATGAGATTTTTCATAATTACTGCACTTTCGTTGTCTAAAATAGGCTCTAGCAAGCCTTATAAGTGAGAATTCTAGCATAAACGCAAGAGAAAATAGGCATAAATTGTTGGAATATCTTTTGCTTTAATCGACAAAATCAAAAAAACTTTAGCAAAGGATGCCTAATGAGTTTTAGGATTAACACCAACATATCCGCACTAAACGCCCACACTATCGGGGTGGCAAACAACAGAAGTTTGCACAACTCGCTTGAAAAGCTAAGCTCTGGCTTGCGTCTAAACAAAGCCGCTGATGACGCCTCTGGTATGGCGATTGCCGATAGCTTGAGGAGTCAAAGCGAGGGGCTAGGACAGGCTGTGAGAAACGCAAATGATGCCATTGGTATCATTCAAGTGGCGGACAAGGCGATGGATGAGCAGCTAAAAATCCTAGATACGATCAAAACCAAAGCGATCCAAGCCGCGCAAGATGGGCAAACCACCGAGACGAGAAAGGCACTCCAAAGCGATATTTTGCGCCTATTAGAAGAGCTAGATAATATCGCCAACACCACAAGCTTTAATGGGCAGCAAATGCTCTCTGGCGCGTTTTCTAACAAAGAATTCCAAATCGGAGCGTATTCCAACACCACCATAAAAGCCTCCATCGGTCCCACAAGCTCGGATAAAATCGGGCATATTAGGATGGAGAGCTCATCATTCTCTGCTGTAGGTATGCTCGCCTCTGGTGCGGCGCGCAACCTCACTGAAGTGATGTTTAATGTCAAAGAAGTCGATGGCAAAAATAGCTTTGAGATAGAAACCGTCAAAATCTCTACTTCAGCAAATACTGGTATTGGCGTGCTCTCAGAGGTTATCAATAAGCATTCTGACAAGCTAGGCGTGCGCGCAGCGTGGAGCGTGATGGGGACAGGTAGCTCGCCCGTACTCTCTGGGACGGTGCGGGGCTTAATCATCAATGGCGTAACCATTGGGACGATTAATGATGTGCGCAAAAACGATGCCGATGGACGCCTCATAAATGCCATAAATTCAGTCAAAGAGCGCACAGGCACAGAGGCATTTATCGATATTACTGGTAGGCTAAACTTGCGCAGCACCGATGGGCGCGCTATCGCAGTGCAAACACAAAGTGCCACGGGCTTTGTGTTTGGTGGCGGGAATTTCGCAGGGATTAGCGGGACAGAGCACACTATCATCGGGCGATTGACACTTATCCGCACTGATGCGCGCGATATCATCATCAGCGGATACAACTTCAGCCACGTGGGATTCCACACTGCGCAAGGTATCGCAGAATACACGGTAAATCTCCGCTCACTACGCGGCGAGATGGACGCTAATATCGCTTCAGCCTCTGGAGCCAATGCCAATGTCGCCCAAGCCGAGCTCCACGCGGGCGGTATCGGTGCGGGGGTTACAAGCCTCAAAGGCGCGATGGTGGTAATGGATATGGCAGAATCTGCACGCATTCAGCTTGATAAATTGCGCGCTGATATGGGTGCAGCGCAGATTCAGCTCGTGGCGACTATCAACAATGTCTCCGTAACCCAAGTCAATGTCAAAAGCGCAGAATCCCAAATCCGCGATGTGGATTTTGCTTCAGAATCTGCGACTTTCTCCAAGCACAATGTCTTGGCTCAAAGCGGGAGTTTCGCACTCGCGCAAGCTAATGCCGTGCAGCAAAATGTCTTACGATTGCTCCAATAAGCGTTTTTGCGCGTAAAGCTCCTAGAGATGGGTGGCTATGCAGGATTTTTTTGCGCTTAACCTCAGCGCGCTTGCGGACACTTCGCCAAAACTCGCTAAAAGGCTTCAAGCCATCGTACCAAACACGCATTATGAAGTGTTTTTGGGCGATGATGTGCTCAATTTTAATATCATCGATACGCGCGATTGCACGCCGATTTTTGTGGATTCTCCCATTGCCCAGACTAATCAAAAAATCGTAGAATTTATGCCCTATGCGCAATATCCGTATTTGTATTGCTTCGGGCTTGGCAATGGGGTGTTTTATAAGGTGCTTTTGCAAAATGCGTTTCTTAAACGCGTAGTGGTGATCGAGCCCGAGCTTGAGATTCTCTTTGTCGTGCTGCATTTGCTAGATTTTTCCAAAGAGATTACAGAATCTAAAATCGTGTTTTTGGATTCACAAAGCACTTTCCAAGATGTGCTTTTGCTCTTCCTCCAAGACAAGCACACTAAAATCTACTCCAAACTTTATAATCTCCATATTTTTAACGCCTACTACGAGCGGTATGCCGCGCTTAGCATTGAGTTTAACCGCTATTTTATCAAAGCCTTAGAGCATTGTGTCATCAGCGTGGGCAATGATAGCAAAGACGCCATCACAGGTATCGCGCACCATATCGCCAACCTCCCCAAAATGCTGCGCTCCCCCTCGCTCATAGCACTCATTAGGGAGCTACGCGCCAAACGCGCACACAAGGGAGATACCGCTATCATCGTTGCTACCGGACCAAGCCTAAGCAAGCAGCTCCCGCTGCTAAAACAATACCAAGACTATCTCACGATTTTTTGTATCGATGCGTCCTTGCCAATCCTCGCTAGAGAGGGGATTAAGCCCGATGTGGTGTTTTCGCTTGAGCGCGTGGATCTCACGGCAAGATTCTATGAAGAGACGCCAAAAGAGGCGCGCAAAGATGTGATCTTTGCCATCACCACCATCGTGCATAAACGCCTATGGCGCGCACTGCAAGAGGATTGTGTGCAGTGGAGTATGCGCCCTTTTGGCTATACTTATTACTTCGGATTTAGCGAGTATGGCTATATCGGCGTGGGAATGAGCGCGGCAAATATGGCGTATGAAATGGTGGTGTATGCGAGGTTTTCACGCTGTATCCTCATCGGGCAGGATCTCGCATTTGCCAAAGACGGCAGCTCGCACGCCAAAAATGCCGTGTATGGCGAGCGGGAAATAACGCCCAAGCAAGATTCACAACGCGTCCTACTCCCCGCCTATGGCGGAGAAGGCATGGTGGAGAGCACAAGCGTGTGGAAGCTCTTTTTGGAATTTTATGAAGCCGATATCGCGCAGACTCCATACCCGCTAGAAGTCATCAACGCCACAGAGGGCGGCGCGAGGATACAAGGCAGCATAGAAATGCCCTTTATCAAAGCCCTAGAGGGCATAGAGATGAGGGGGAAAAAGCAGCCCCTAGCCCTCACGCCCCCACCCCTAGAGATGATAGAATCTAACATAGCCAAGGCGCGTGAAAAAACGCGGGAGTTTTTAGCCTATGCGCGGGAGAAAAAGGCGCGTATCGAAGAGGTGTTTTTGGAAGTGGCGGGGCTTATTGAGGATTTGGAGGCACACAAGAGCGATTTAGAAAACTTTGACTTTAGCAAAGTAAGCAGCGCGCTAGAGCATATAGAATCTATCAAGGAATTTTTTGCCGATGAAACTTTCACGACTTGCTTTAATGACGCCATTCAGTCCTACATCGTGCATCAGGAGATGGAAATCGCTAAAATCATCGTGCGCGTGGCACAAGATGAAATCGCGCTCAAAGCCAAACAAATCGATTTGCTCTATGCGCATAAATATTGGCTCTTTTCACTTGCTGGCGGGATAGACTGCGTGATAGAAGTCGCCCAAAAATCTTTTAGTGAGTGGGAGTGCGAGAGCCTTGCAGTGCCCTAGCAGGCATTTGCTAGATTCTAAATAAGGCGTTTGGGAAGTGTTTGTAAAAACTCCTCGAGGTTAAATTTGTCGCGGTGGTTTTGGGTAAAGATATGCACCATCACACTCCCCAAATCCGCGATGATCCAATCCTCGCTCTCCTCATCGGTGGCATAAAACTCCACGCCCTTAGCCTTAAGTGTGGTTTTGAGATGATCAAGCAGGGCAAAGGAATGCTTGCCCACCATTGCGGTAGCTATCACGACACAATCCACGAGATATTCCCTATCACTCACATCGATACACACGACATTTTCCGCCTTTTTGTCCTCTAGGATTGTCACCACTTCTTGTGCAAGGCTCTGCAAACACGCTCCTTATGATAGATTTTGCGCGCCATTATAGCAGGGTTTTTGTAAGAACTTTTTAAGTGTAGGGAGCAAAAAGGGCGGAATCTCGCTAAAATCCCCGCGTGAGAGCCGCTCCCTAATGCGTGTAGAAGAAATCGCGTGCGCAAAGGGGATAAAGCGCGCACGCAGACTTGCAATCCCAAAACCCTCTAACAGAGTCCTAAACTCCCCCTCGCTATGCCCTCCTCTATCAAACACAAACAAATGTAAAGCTCGCGCCAAAGAGGTAAAATCGCGCCACAGATGAAAACTCTCAAAATTATCCCACCCTAGCACAAAGCCTAGCCTTTGGCTGCTATAGTGAGAATCTACTCCACGCCCCGCCGCGCACTCCTGCCTCAATCGGGCTTGCAGATAGCGCACAGATTCTATGCTATAGGTGGGCTTGGCACGCGCGATCTCAAAATCACACACTTCAATGCGCGCCTTTGGGTAACACTCAGCGAGGTGGGCTGCAGTTAGCTCACACAGACTGAGCCGAGCCTGCGGGCTAAGGAGCGAGCGGGATTTGAAAGGCGAGCAAAATGTGGGTAAGATGATGAGATGCTCTATGCCCAACTCCCCAAGCACAGCGTGCATAATGCCCAAATGCCCATTATGCAGCGGATCAAAGCTCCCGCCAAAGAGAGCGATTTTTGGGAGCGTGTGGGGCGAGTATAGATTCTCACTCATCATTTCATCGCTTCTAGCTATCACGCTCTAGCGCGCCTCATTGCGCCCATCGCGTGCCCACCACACATAGGGATCAAAGCCATAGAGTGGCATAGTCTTTGGCATAGCGATTTTGTCATTCCAATACGCCACACGATAGCCCTGTGCGTGAAAATGCGGTATCACATAAAAGCCCCAGAGCAAGATTCTATCTAATGCCCTGCCATAGGCGATTTTCTCACTAGAATCTTGAGCATTTATAAGCCCCTCGATGAGCCTATCCACATTTTCATCATCAATGCGTGCGTAGTTGCGCCCACCGCGATTGTTTGCCGCCTCACTCCCCCAATAAAACCGCTGCTCATTCCCCGGATTTAGGCTCTGCCCCACAAGCTCAATCACCATATCATAGTCAAAATTTCGCACTCTGTTGGTGTATTGCGTATCATCGACTTTGGCTAACGTGGCTTGTATGCCGAGTTTTTTGAGGTTTTGGATAAAGGGCAGGCAAATGCGCTCAAAACCCTCATAATTGATGAGAATCTCAAACCTTAGCGGCGCGCCATCTGTGCCTACAAGCACGCCGTTTTTAAATCTAAATCCCGCTTGGGCTAGGAGTGAGGCGGCGTATTTGAGATTTTCTCGCTTATCTTGGGCAAAAATCGGGGCATCATCGGTGTGTGTGATACCACGCCAATCCCGATAGCCAGATTCTATACGCGGCGGGAGCTTGTAGTCAGTGCGAGGGATTAGGTATTTGTGGGTTAAGATTCTAGAATCTGTGAGGGCTAATCCCGCTAAAATCTCGCGCTCACGCCCGATTGGTATGCCGCTAGAGGCAAAAATGGAGTTGTCAAAAATATTTATGGTGCGCTCATACTGCCCAAAGAAAAGATTGGCATTGCTCCACTCAAAGTCAAAGGCATAAAAAATCGCCTCACGCACGAGTTTGTTAGCAAAAACCTCTCTTTTGGTGTTGAAAAAAAACCCTTGCAGCGTGCTTGGGAGGTTGTTTGGTATCAGCATTTGAGTGAGCGTGGGCTTAGAGCTCTCATAATCCTTTGCCCAGACTTTGGCACTAGATTCTATACGCCAATCATACGCCCCTGCCATAAAGGCTTGCTGCGCCACCACGGGATCTTTGTAGTATTCTATCTCGATTGTCTCAAAGTTAAAAAACCCCTTGCGCGTGGGGTGCTCACTCGCCCAATAGTTTGGATTGCGCTTTAGAGTAATCTTGCGCCCCAAATCGTAGGAATCCAGCACATACGCACCGCTTCCTATGGGCGTATCTAGGGGATTTTGCCCAAAGGTATTGCCCTCTTTGCTCATAAAAATATGCTTTGGCAAAATGGGGAGTTGGGAGAGGATGAGGGGGAGTTCGGTGTTTTGGTTGGTAGCAAAATAAAAGCGCACTGTGTGAGAATCTAGCACCTCTACACGTTTCACATCGGCATAATATCGGCGGTATTGTATTTTACCAAGACTTATAAGCGTCTCGAAGCTAAACTTCACATCTTCTGCGCTCACGCTCACGCCATCGCTAAAGCGCGCCTTTGGGTTTAGGCGGCATTCTAAAAAAAAGCCCTTGGGATCGAGGACAAACTCCTGTGCGATGAGCCCATACTCGGTAGCACTCTCATCAAGACTCCCCACGCCTAGCGTCTCATACACGAGGGCAGCGATACTTTGGGCGGCATTGCCCTTTTGGGCGAAGGGATTTAGCGAGTTAAAGTCCCCAAGCTCAAAGCTCTTTAGCGTGCCGCCCTTGGGGGCTTGTGGGTTGGCATACGCAAAATGGCTAAAGCCCTTAGGGTATTTGGGCGTGCCAAAGAGGGCTATGGCGTGCGTGCCAAAAGCCTCTCCAAAGGCAAACATAAGAGCGAGAAAGCACGATATGAGTTTAGCCATACGCAATCCTAGGGGTGTAGTGTGGGCGAGATTGTAGCTTAGATTCAAGCCAGAAGCAAGGGCAGTTGGTATAGAATTAATGCAAGTTTCACTTTTAGTGAAACTTGTTGCCGCTCGTGGAGAGTAAATCTCCACTCGCTCCGCTGCGCGAGCATACACGCAATCTAAATGCGAGATTCTGTGTGTTTTTGGTGTCAGTGCGTCAGGAACGCCGCTTGGGCAAACACCTTGTCTATAAACCGAGCTAGGGCAAAAATTGCTCTCGGGGCGTGAGCAATCACAGAATCTAAGGCGAGATTCTATAATTGTTTGGTATAAGCCGCGTTAGGCGCGCAATGTGGCGTTTGCCTAGATTCTATAAACCAAATGCATACGAGGTTAGGAATGCTACTGTATATCCACATACCATTTTGTGCGAGCAAATGCGGGTATTGCGCGTTTAACTCCGTGGTGGATTCACAAGAGATGTATTTGGCGTATGTGGAGGCGTTGTGCGCGGATATCAGCGCATCGCTACAGAGCCACAAAGTCGCGCCGGGAGGGATAACAAGCGTCTTTATCGGTGGAGGGACACCAAATATCCTGCCTGCGGGGTATTATGAGCGGATTTTTGAGAGTTTCTTAGCGTATGTGAGTGGGGATTGTGAAATCAGTATAGAATCTAATGTCAATCTCATCACGCAGCATTGGTGCGCGCATCTCCGTAGTCTCGGGGCAAATCGTATCAGCGTGGGCGTGCAGAGCTTCCTCCCACAAAAGCTCGCATTTTTGGAGCGCGAGCATAGCGTGGGCGATATTTTTAGCGCGTTTAGCTCTATCCAAAAGGCGGGGTTTAGCAATATCAGCTGCGATGTGATATACGATACGCCCCTAGATTCTGTGCGGAGTTTAGAATCTGAATACGCCAACCTCGCCAAACTCCCGCTCTCACATATCTCGGCGTATTCTCTAAGTATTGATGAGGGCTCACGCTTTGAGGCAAAGCAGCTCAAAGCCCCCACACAGAATCTAAGCCATAAAGTGCGCGAGATATTAGAATCTCTAGGATTTGGGCAGTATGAGGTATCAAACTATGCCAAAAATGGCGCGTATTGTCGGCACAATCTGGGTTATTGGGAGGCGCGGGAGTATATCGGGTGCGGAGCGGGGGCGTTTGGGCGCGTGGGGAGCGTGCGCACAAAGGCACTTAGCAACCCACGAAGCTATATCGCTAATCCCCATCATCGCACGCAAGAAGTCCTAAGCGCGGAGGATTTGAGGCTAGAGGCTATTATGCTAGGGCTTAGGTGCAAAAGTGGCGTGCGATATGATCTCGTGCGCTCTGCTGCCAATCTCGCCCTACTGCTAGATTCTCACAAACTCACCAAAACCACGCACGCAGATTCTCAAGGTGCGTGGGGCGAGTATATCATCGCAAGAGATGTGTTTCTAGCCGATGAGCTAGCTATGTGGCTGTGTTAGGCATTGTTGTTTTGGGTGGGGTATAATTTTAGATAATTTTAAGGGCAGGGCTCTTAAGACGCATTTAGAATCTAAAATCTACAAGGACACAAAAGCTATGCAAAAGATACAAGAGCAGACGAAGCGATACCGCCCAAATGTCGCCGCGGTGATACTCTCGCCCAAATACCCCAGCGAGTGTGAGTTTTTCATCGCCCAGCGCAATGATATCAAAGGCGCGTGGCAATTCCCCCAAGGCGGGATTGATGAGGGGGAAAATCCGAGAGAAGCACTCTTTAGGGAGCTTAGCGAGGAGATAGGCACAAGCGAGGTAGAAATCATCGCAGAATGCCCGCAGTGGGTGAAATACGACTTCCCAGAAACCATTAGCAAAAAAATGTATCCCTTTGATGGGCAGATTCAGAAGTATTTTCTCGTGCGCCTAAAGCCAAGCGCAAAAATCAATCTCTGCACCCACACCCCGGAATTTGACGCGTATAAATTCGTCAAATACAAGGAAATTTTCCACCATGTGACGCACTTTAAGAAGCGTGTTTATAAAAATATTTTAGGATACTTTAAAGAAGAAGGTTTTTTATAAAATAGCTTTAAAGAGATTAGGACAACCCCAAGATGAAACAACTCCCCAAAATCGTGCTGTGTGTGTGCTGTATGGGTGCGCTTGCCCTCGCCACACCTCAAGCTAAAATGCCACAAGAGCTCTCACCCGCCACAAACACGCAATCTGTGCATACGATGAGCGTCGCGGAGTTTTTTGAACGCATAGAGCAAAACTCCATCGCGCTTGCCAAATCCCAAGCCTATGCCAAATCGCTCATCTATGAGGGCAAGGCAGCGAGAGCGTGGAATAGCCCCTATGCCGATGTGAGTGCGATGCAGGTGCGCTCGCCAAGTGGCGGCAAGGAGCTAGAGACTGAAGCGTATTTTATGCTTGCTCCGCGCCTGCCTTGGGTTAGCTCCATACTGCGCCAAATGTATCAAACCCGCCATATCAGGGCGCAAAAAAACTATGAGCTTACCAAGCGACTTAGCGTGATTAGCACCAAGCGATTGTATCTAGATTATCTCGCGCAAAAAGAGCTCTTTGATATCTATGAGGATAGGCTCGCAAATGCCAAAGAGCAGCTAGATATAGCAAAGATTCGCTTCGATGCGGGGCGGATCTCGCGCTCACAATATTTATTTTTCCGTAGCGACTTTTTGAGCGTGCGGGTGCTGTGTGAAAACTCTAGAAAAAACCTCCTAAACACTCTCAATGCTCTCAAAGTCGGGCTTGGGATTATCGATAATAGCGTGGATATCCAAGTTGATGGGCTTGCGTTTAGTTACATTGAGCTAGGCGATGTGGATATAGAATCTAGTCTGCAAGATTCTTTGTATTTAGAGATTGTCGCGCTTGATATCGCGGATTATTCTAATAGCGCGAAGTTTGCCTCAAGAAGTCGCTTTGACTCCCTAGAGCTAGGAGCTGGAGCCAATATCGCAGAATCTAGCACTGGCGCGGCTTTCAAAGTCAAAATCCCCCTCCCGCTCACGACAAAATATGGCAACCAAAAAGCGATGTATCTCGCCCTGCAAAGTGGCTCTGTGCGTGAAAGTGAGATTTTAAAAAACACCTTGCAAAACAACGCACACTCCTACCTTGAGCAACTTGAAGTGAAAAAAAACGCCATCAATGTGGCAAAAACCGATGAGGAAAACAAGAAAAACCTCACAGAGATTAGCAGGATCGGCTATGAAGCTGGGAAAACGAGCGTGTTTGAGTATTTGCTAGTAAAGAATAATTATCTAGATTCTATGATTGCCACGATTGAAGCAAAGCGGGATTATATCAACACCTTGGCTATGCTAGAAGAGAGCCTCGCGCAAGTATTGGCTGTAGAGAAACAAGAGTAAGGAGAGGATATGCGAAAGATTGCCCTAGTGTGTAGTTTGTGTGCCTGCCTATGGGGGTATGATGAGATCATCATCAGTGAAAGCGAGATGAAAACAAATGGTATCAAAGTCGTGAGCGTGGGGAGCAAGGGCTTTAATACGCGTGGCATACCCTTTAATGCCTTCATCGATTTTGATGACAAAACCTCTGTGGCGCAGAGCTCGAGCTTTGAAACCGTGGTGGTTAATATCTACAAACGCGAGGGCGAGTATGTCAAAAAAGGGGATTTAATCTGTGATATCAGCTCCAATGAGCTAAGCACTCTCTTTTTTGATTTTAAAAACACGCGTGAGCGGCTAAAAATTGCCTCTGAAAATGAGAAAAAAGACAAAATGCTCTATGAGAGTGGCGTCATCTCACGCAGGGAATATCAGCTAAGCTACCTCACGATGAATGAGCTAAAACTCAAATACAACGAGACTTCTGCCAAGCTTGACTTATTAGGCGTGAGCAGGGCGTTTATGGAGAGTGGCAAGCAGGGGCAGTATGGATTCCCCATCGTGGCACGTGCCTCGGGCGTGCTCTCTGTCGCCCCAAGGCAAATAGGGCAAAAAATCAACGCCTTTGCTCCCTATGTGAGAATCTCGCTCAAAGACAATAGTTTCCTAGGGCGTATCCGCATACCCACAAACCTCGCACACACGGTAGAAAAGGGCGATGCACTCCTCAACCAAGCTGGCAAAAATATCGGCTATATTGATACGATTTCAGTGGCTATTGATAGAGAGACTAATACGATTTTGGCAGTGGCAAAAATCACAGCCAAAGAATACAAAGTGGGCGAGATGGTGGAAGTGTATATCGGCGGCAAACTCCCTGATAATAGTATGCTAATCCCCTCCTCATCGGTGTTAAAGATTGGCAATGATTATGTGGTGTTTGTGCGCACCAAAAATGGCTTTTTGCCCACTAAGGTAAATGTAACCGAGGAGCGCGATAATAGCTTTGGGATTACCAAAGGCGTGCTACAACCAAATATGCAGATTGCCACGGGTTCTATCATTATCCTGCAAGGTATGCTAAGCGGACTTGGATCGGGTGGCGAGCATGCTCACTAGCATTATTGAGTTTTCGCTCCGCCAACGCTTGATGGTGGTAATTTGTGCGTGTGGGCTTTTGTTTTTTGGCGCATATAGCTTTTTGACAATCCCCATTGATGCATTTCCTGATATATCCTCTACCCAAGTCAAAGTGATCCTAAAAGCCCCCGGTATGGCACCAGAGGAGGTAGAAAATCGAGTGGTAAGGCCTCTAGAGCTCGAACTTTTGGGCTTGCCAAACCAAAAGAGCCTGCGCTCGCTCTCAAAATATGGCTTAGCAGATATTACAATTGATTTTAATGACGGCACAGATATTTACCTCGCGCGCAATATGGTAAATGAAAAACTCACGATGGCTATGGCGGATTTGCCCGCAGAGGTGAGCGGTGGGCTAGCGCCTATCGTTACGCCACTTAGCGATATGTTTATGTTCACTATTGAAGGCAATATGAGCGAGGTGGAAAAGCGTCTGCTGCTTGATTTTACCATCCGCCCTATGCTTAGGAATACCAAGGGCGTGGCTGATGTCAATAGGCTTGGGGGCTATGCGCGCGCGATTGCGGTCGTGCCGGATTTTGACAATATGGCGCGCCTTGGGATTAGTATCTCCCACCTCCAAGATGCTTTGAGTGCAAATCTCAAAAACGAGGGCGCGGGACGCGTGGATCGCGATGGGCAGACATTTTTAGTCAAGGTGCAAACCGCCTCGCTCACGATTGAAAAGATTAAAGAAATCCCCGTGATTACCAAAAATGGCTTTGTCAAAATTGGGAATTTTTGCGATGTGATAGAATCTCATATGACAAGGCTTGGGCTTGTGGTGATCGATGGTGTGGGCGAGACGACACAGGGGCTCGTGCTCTCGCTCAAAGGAGCAAATGCACGCGATGCCATCGATGGTATCAAGCAAAAGATGGAAGAGCTCAAGCCAAATCTTCCAGAGGGCGTGGAGCTACGCGTATTTTATGATCGCTCGCAACTCACCCAAAAGGCAGTAAATAATGTCGTCAAAGTCCTCGCTGAAGCCGTAATCCTCATCATCATCACGCTCTTTTTGTTTTTGGGCGATGTGCGTGCTGCGGTGGCAGTGAGCGTGATTTTGCCACTCTCAATCTCGGTGGCATTTGTGATGATGAAAGAATACGGAATCTCTGCCAACCTTATGAGTCTTGGGGGCTTAGCCATTGCCATAGGGATTTTGGTGGATTCTGCAGTGGTGATGGTAGAAAACGCCTTTGAGCGGCTAAGCCAAAACAAAAACTCGCCCAAGCTCCACACAGTGTATCGCGCGTGCAAGGAGATTTCTGTCTCGGTGTTTAGCGGGATTTTGATTATTATCATTTTCTTTGTGCCGCTTCTCACCTTGCAGGGGCTAGAGGGCAAGTTTTTCGTCCCGCTCGCCCAAACAATCGTATTCGCGCTCCTAGGTAGCCTCATACTCTCTATGACGGTTATTCCGGTGATAAGCTCCTATGTGCTGAAGGTAAAAGAGCACAAAGAAACCGCGCTCATCGCGTTTTTACACAAACTTTACGATCCGCTGCTAAATTTTTCACTCAATCACTTCAAGATCGTGTTTTTGAGTGCCATTGCGTTTTTGGTGCTCTCCCTCTCGCTTTTCCCCTATATCGGGACGGCGTTTATGCCCACGCTCAATGAAGGCGATATCGTTATCAATGTCGAGGGACCACCATCTATCTCGCTAGATCAAAACAAAGAGCTTATGCTCATACTCCAAAAACAGCTCCTAGAGCGTGTGCCAGATATCAAAAGCGTGGTGACGCGTATCGGGGCTGATGAAGTGGGGCTCGATCCCGCAGGGCCTAACCAAAGCGATGCCTTCATCTCACTCAAGCCCCAAGAGGAGTGGCAAGCCGAGGATCTCGATGACATTCGTGAGCAAATCCGCGAAGTGATCGCGGATATCAAGGGAATGAATCTAGCCGTGCTCCAACCTATCGATATGAGAATCTCTGAAATGCTCACGGGGGTGCGCGGGGACTTGGCGATTAAGATTTTTGGGACAGAGATTAATGAGCTCAATAGTTTGAGTGAGCAGATTATGGAGATTCTAAAAGGCATTGATGGGGCGCAGGAGACTTTCACGACTTTTAATAAAGGTGTGAATTACCTCCATATCACGCCCTATTCCCCAGTAATGGCAAATATGGGGATTCCAAGCAATGAGTTTGCGAAGTTTATGAAAAGCTCGCTAGAGGGCATTATGGTGGAGTATATCCCGCAAGGCACCGCGAGAATCCCCGTGATTATCCGACAGAGCAAAGAGCTAAGCAGTGATATCACTAAGCTAAAAAGCCTAGAGATGAGCTCACAAAATGGCTCGCCTATCCCCATTAGCTCCATTGCCGAGATTGTCGAAGTCGATGGCCCCGTGCAGATACAGCGTGAGGGTGCGCAGCGATACAATGTCGTGCGAACCAATGTGCAAGGCAGGGATTTGGGCGGATTTGTGCAAGAAGCCCAAGAAAAAATCGCCGCACAAGTGCAACTCCCCGATGGATATAGCATAGTCTATGGCGGGCAGTTTGAAAACCAACAACGCGCCCTAAAGCGTCTCTCAACCGTGATTCCGCTTAGTATCCTAGCGATTTTCTTTATTTTATTCTTTACCTTCAAATCCATTCCGCTCGCTCTGCTTATTTTGCTAAACATTCCTTTTGCGGTTACCGGGGGGCTTATCTCGCTCTTTGTGTCAGGAGAATACATCTCTGTGCCCGCGTCTGTGGGCTTTATCGCGCTCTTTGGTATCGCGGTGCTTAATGGCGTGGTGATGGTGGGGTATTTCTTGCAGCTACTGAGACAAGGCAGGACGCTAGAAGAATGCGTGCTCATTGGCGCGAGACGGCGTCTAAGGCCAGTGCTTATGACGGCGTGTATCGCTGGGCTTGGGCTCGTGCCAATGCTGCTCTCAAGTGGCGTGGGAAGCGAGGTGCAAAAACCCCTAGCAGTCGTGGTGCTCGGAGGACTGATAACCTCATCATTCCTCACGCTTGTGATGCTACCGCCGCTCTTTAAGTTTGTGGTGCGCAAATTTGGCATATAGGGGGAAAAATGGGCGAAGAAATAGTGCTTGAAATCTACTTTAGGTTTAACCTCAAAGATTCTATCGTGGATATGCTGCTTGATGATGGGTTTGATGACTTTTTTTACCACAGATGTTCTAAATACGCCTCTAGCTCGATGCTCCATAGCTCGATGGAGCAGGTGAGCGGCAGGCAGGATTATGGTATGTTTAAAATCGCCTTGAGTGAGGACAATGCAAAATTCCTAGCCAATAAGCTTTTGCAAGCCTTTGGCACAGATGATGTCAAGATTTTTAAGAGCAGTTTGGAGCACTACACACTATAAACAATCGCCATACTCTTCACAAGGGTTCGCCCCGCTATCAGGCTTAGGGCGAGCTCTTTGGCTACACCACGCAATTATCCTATTTTTAGAATCTAAAGATTTGCTGAGATTCTATCACGCGCCTTATATACTTGAAACAATGGAGTGATTTTTGCTTTATGCCTTGCCTAGTATATCGCATCAGGAGTTTTCATTGCAGATTAACACCCTCACGCCATTTATCCCCTCGCCCTATACAGAATCTAACCCCGCGCAGCAGCCAAATACTCAAGAGAATACCAAGCAAAACAACTCTCACAAAATCCAAGATACCAACGACGCGCAATCCTTGCAATCCCAAATCTCCCCGCTCACTACCACACAAGAGATAGCCGACAAACAGGCACAAAACCTTTTAAAAACTGATGAAAACCCCCACCCAGAGCGCATAACCTATGGCTTGAGAATTTTGGAGCTAATGAGCGATGAGGAATACCGCGCCTTTGTCTTTGCCTCGCAGGGACTAAGCGAATCCCAAAAAATGCTGATGGCACAGGGCTTGTATCGATTTACAGATTTTTATCAAGGACGCAAGGAGAGCGAGAGAGCGCAACTAGATGCGAAGATGCAGCGACAGCTCAAAGCCTTTGGCGCGCAAAATAGCCAAATTGAGGGCTTTATCAATCGCTACAAAAACGCGTATGCGCAGATTCTAAGCGAGGGGTATTTGGGCTAGATTCTATGCCTCCTGCACGAGTTTCAATGCCTTTTAAGCAAAACTTCTTTAGAATACGCGTTTTTATCTTTATCCGCTCATTAGTCAGGGTAGCTCAGCTGGTTAGAGCGCTGGTCTCATAAGCCGGAGGTCGGGAGTTCAAGTCTCCCCCTTGACACCATCTACGACTTTCACTCCCATAGAACCTTTAAGCCAATGCAATGCCAAAACACAAAATACACGCGCTACTTGTGGCTATAGTGTGCTTTACTCAAAGCGTTTTCAAACAAGGGGGCGCGCTAGATATGCCATTTGCAATTGGGGACTAGAGCCTTATAGAATCTACAAGCACTCCACAAAATGCACAAAAGCAAGCGTGCTAGAGGGCTAGGCTTCGAGCTTGTAGCCCACGCCACGCACGGAGATAATATATTGGGGATTTTTGGGATTTTCCTCTATCTTAGCGCGCAATCTCCCGATAATCACATCGATACTTTTATTGGAGCTCTCTGGGTTGATGGATTCAGATTCTATAGCGATGGCTTCGCGTGAAAACACGTGCCCGCGCTTGCTAATAAGTAGCGTGAGTATCTCATACTCCGCGCGCGTGAGCTCGAGCTTTTTGTCTTTGAAAAACACCTGTCGGCTATGCTTATCAATGCGGAATACAGAATCTTTCTCCCTGCTCTGCTCTTTGGGATTTTTCTTGCTATAGCGGCGCAGGAGCGAGTGTATCCTCGCAACTAATTCTTTGGGATCGTAAGGCTTAGGTATGTAGTCATCGGCACCATATTCTAGGGCTTTGACTTTATCATCGACATCGCTTCGTGCTGAAGATATGATGATAGGGATATTTTTTTGCTTTGCTACGCGTTTGCAGACTTCTAGCCCATCGAGATTGGGCAGTGTCAAATCCAAAAGCAACACATCAAAATGCTTGGCATTCACCGCGCTCATTCCCGTATAGGGCTCATCATAGCTTGTTACATTCATATCGTGTTTTTTGAGATAATCGCTCAAAATCTCGGCAAGCTCGACATCATCTTCAATCATCAAAATTTCTAGCATAGCTCACTCCTAATGTGTAGATAGGGAATTATACTCTAAGCAGCTTTATTGCAAGGTAAAATTTGGTTTGCAAAGAGCGTTAAAAAAGAGAAGTCTAAAAGGTAACTTTATAGAATCTAGCTCATTAGCAGCAATAGAATCTTAAACAACCTTAGATTCTATAAAAATGTGTGAGTGCATAAGTGAAGTGAAAGTAGCAATTGTCCCAAACCCCTTAAGGCAAGGGACTTAGGCAAGGATTAAAGCTTGTCAGCGTTTTGGCTTAGGTATTCTGCCACACCTTTGGCATTAGCTACCATACCCTTATCGCCTTTGTTCCAGCCAGCAGGGCATACTTCGCCATGTTGCTCAAAGTGCAAAAGCGCATCGCACATTCTAAGCATTTCATCGACATTTCTACCAAGTGGGAGATCGTTTATCACTGCGTGGCGCACGACTTTGTTTCTGTCAATGAGGAAGCTTCCGCGTAGGGACACTGCACCATTAAAAAGCACATCATAATCACGAGAGATTTGCTTAGTGATATCTGATACCATTGGGAATGTTACCGCGCCGATACCGCCCTCTTTTACGGGTGTGTTTCTCCACGCAAAATGCACTTCTTTAGAGTCGATAGACACGCCAATAACGCTAAATCCACGCTCTTCAAAGTCCTTCACTCTGTGATCAAACGCGATAACTTCACTAGGACACACGAATGTGAAGTCTTTAGGCCAAAAGAAAATAACCGCGCCATTTTTGCCAATGTTGTTGTAGAGGTTGAAGTTATCCTCAAATGTGCCATCAGCTTTGATTGCCTCTGCTGTGAAATCTGGGGCTTGTTTTGTAACTAGCATCGTAGTCTCCTTAATAAAAATTTTTGATAACAAATTATTATCAATGCTTGGGATTGTAATGCAAGTAAGTAATCAGAATCTAAACCTAGTAAATTTTTAGAGATAAATCGTATAGCTTTCATGGCTTTCTTGGGTATGATGAGGCTTGTCGTGCAAAAATAGCGGGACATTATAAAGCGCACTTAGATTTTCTTGTGTGAGGATATTCTTAGCATCTCCAAAAAGGCAATTAGATTCTGTAGATTCTAAAATCGTATCTGTGTTTTTTAAAAGCAAGGCTTTGTGTGAAAGATAGATGGCATGAGATGGAAAATGTGTGTTTAAAATAATCGCACAACCTTGCTTGCTAAGATGTTTTAGGGTATCGATGATGATTTTTTGGTTTGCAAAGTCTAGATTAGATTCTGGTTCATCTAGCACGAGGAGCTTTGGCCTGCACACTAAGGCTCTAGCAAAAAGCACCATTTGTAGCTCTCCACCACTTAAAGCATGGCAGTGCTTGTGTGCGAGATGTGCGATATGCAGTGTTTCTAATGTGTGCAGGGATTGTTGGAAATGTTGTGTTTTGGGTGTGAATCTAACCACAGGATTAAAGCCTAGCGTTACCATATCAAGCACTTTGAGATTAAACACAT
The DNA here is from genome assembly GCF_949282165.1 of uncultured Helicobacter sp. Taxonomy (NCBI): domain Bacteria; kingdom Pseudomonadati; phylum Campylobacterota; class Epsilonproteobacteria; order Campylobacterales; family Helicobacteraceae; genus Helicobacter; species uncultured Helicobacter sp. The sequence goes on from NZ_CASDOV010000003.1 coordinate 116,522, forward strand.
TGGTTTTGGCTTGTGCAACATAGCCGATATGCTGCCATAGAGATTTGCCATAGCTTTGTATGGGTTTTTGGTAGAGAAAAGACTGCCCACTTTGGCAAGGCAGTAAGCCTAGCATAGCTTTTAGCAGAGTTGTTTTTCCCGCACCATTTGTGCCAAGGATACTCAGCACCTCACCCTCTTTGAGATGAAAGCTGATATTTTTTAGAATCTGCCTACGCTCTCTTATAAAGCAAAGACTATGCACGCAAAAAAGTGCTTGATGAGTGAGATTGTGTGCATTCATAGTCGTAAGCCTTTGTTTTTGTAGAGGATATAAATAAAAAACGGAGCGCCGATAATGGCAGTGAGGATAGAGATGGGAATTTGCTCATGAGAAATCGTGCGAGAAAAGGTATCCACAATCATCAAAAACAATGCCCCAATAAACATAGAAAGTGGCGCGAGCTTAGCGTTTTCATTGCCCACAAAAAGTCGTGCGATATGCGGAATTAATAGCCCAATCCAGCCAATAATGCCACATAGCCCAACAGCACACGCCACAATCAATGTGCTTGCCAAAACTACGACAAGGCGCAATGCGTTGAGATTGACCCCAAGGCTTTTGGCTTCATCATCATTGAGTGTGAGGATATTAAACTTCCATCGCAAGCAAAAGAGCACGACACTTCCCAAGCTAATCCCAGCAATGCCAAGCCACATTTGCAGGCTAAATGTAGAATCTAGCGAGCCAAGTAACCAATAGGTAATGGTAGGGAGTGTATCTTGTGGATCTGCTAGGTATTTTATGAGAGAGACAAGGCTTTGGAAAAGCGCAGCGATGATAATTCCGCTTAAAATCATCGTCAGTGTGTTATAGGGCATCATTTTGTCATAGCTCACTGCCACAACAAGCAAAAGCGCTATAAGTCCAGACAAAAATCCAAAAAAACTTACCCATAGCACACCAAGCCCAAGCAGCAGGGCCAACACCGCTCCAAAACTCGCTCCCGCGGTAACGCCCAAAATATCAGGGCTTGCTAGAGGGTTTCTAAAGAGATTTTGAAACGCACAACCACTAATGCTTAACCCAGCTCCGACAAACAAAGCCAAAAGCACTCGTGGCAAACGAAACTCTAAGAGAATCATCGCATAAGCGGAGTTAGATTCTGTATGTGGTTGCGTGCCAACAAGCAGAGCTAATATGTCCTCTAATGCAATAGGATAGCGGCCAACTTTTAGGCACACAAGGGCGCATAGGACAATAATCCCAAAACTTAGAGTGCTTAGGCTGATGGTTTTTAGCATTGAGCGTGGCATTAGTATTTCCACACAAATTTTGCATTATAGCTTCTGCCCGGATCCACAAGGGGATTTGTAAGAGCGATGGGATAGCTGATATTTTCTACCGTTACGGGATTGCGCCCCACTTGATTAAAGAGATTGCTTATCCCTAGGATAAAATCCATATCCCTACAACTCTCCCAAAAACTCTCAAGCTTTAAGCCCAGATAAATATCTGTCATCGCATAAGACTTATGCGCCCGCTCTTCCCGCGCGTCTATACGCGTCTTTTTGCCATAAAATCGCTCTGTGAGATTCACATAGCCATATTTGAGATTAAACTGCAAAGTCGCCGAGCCATAAAGTGGAGCGAGATAGGCGATAGGTTTTTTGTCAGTGAGATTTTGCCCATAATTATAAGAGCCCACATAAGAGAGCACAATCATAGAATCTAAAAAGCTATGCCTACCCTCTAGCTCTGCACCGGCAATGATGGCCTTACCGATGTTTTCACTACGATAGAGCGCGTTAGAATTTTGTGTCGTAATGGTGGCGTTTTGGTAAGAGCTAAGAGCGATCATATTGGTGTAATTGGTAAAAAATCCAATAAGAGAAAGCCAATGATTCTCGCTTTGGAATCTAAAGCCAAATTCAGCAGTTTGGGAATATTCTGGCTTGATGAGTGGATTGCCTACTGTGAGAGTGGAGCTCCCACTTGGAGTGCTTGCCATCCTAGTGCCCGAGCCCGGATCTTTAAAGTTATGACTGAGATTTATCACATTGCTAATAGAATCTGTGATAAACCACACAGAGCCAAGTGATCCTGTGATGGCACCATTGTGGATAATGCCATTTTCATCAAGCAATCTAGCGGTTTCTATGGCAATGGCATTATTTGAGGCAATTTGAGTGTTTTCTACACTTGAGCGCGTTTTGGAAATAGTCGTTAGGATATAATCCCCTCGCAAAGAGGCTGATAAAAACCACGAGTTTGTCGCCCTAAAGTCGTCTTTAAGAAAAATAGCAAAATCTGTGTTTGTCGATGGGCGATTGGTGGTGTTGCTTACGCCGCTCACAAGGTTATTTTGTCGCACTTGTGTGGGAGAGATCGCGCTGTGAATCTCGCCCCCATAGGTTAGGGTATGCTTCCCATATGTGCCATCAAAGACAAGTCTGCCACCTATGTAGTGGTTGTTATACACTTCCTGATGAATGTTAGTTGTTTTATTAAATCCCAGTCGGTTATTCCAAATGTCCGTATCCCATTGGCGATAATACACATACGCTTCCATAGAATCTACAAAGCTAAGACTATGAGACTTCGCTCCAGCGCGGAGATAATACTCCGTGATAGGCACTTCACTCATTAAGATTCCATAGCTAGATCCCGGGGCTGCCCCAAGTCCGCCAGCGCGGTGAGATTCTATCCTAGTATAGCGGCCTTGTAGATAGTATCTCGTGGCATTGTGCGTATAGCCAGCATTAAAATCCACGCCTAGCATGTTGTATTTAGAATTTTTTGCCTTGTTTGAGCCATTTTCTGTGAGAGGCGTGGTATAGTCCTGCGCAACCTTAGTGCTTAAGCCCACTAAGACATCAAAGCCATTGCCCCCTCCTAACACTTCTAATCTACCGCCAAACATATTATTCACACTTGCATATTCTAGGGCGCGGATTCTCGCAGTCGCTTTAAATGTATCGCCGTTGATATTGTAGTTTGAGATTCTAGAGCGCAAGTTGATCACGCCATTCATCGCGTCAGCTCCCCATAGAGAGCTAGCAGGACCTCGGATAACCTCGATAGACTGAAAGGCATAAGGATCTAGGGTATTAAACTCCAAGGTATTGCGGCCAGATAAGCGCACACCATCAATCATCACAATTGAGCGCGTGCTATTAGAGTTTTGTCCCCTAATAGTAAGCTGTCCGTTGATACCACTAGAGCGCGAATAGACAATCCCGGGGACTTTTTCTAGCACACTTTGTATGCCGCCACCGCCTATGTTTGTCTCTAAGAGTGTGTCTTGGTTTAGGACGCTCACTTGTTTGGCCTGTAATTCTATGGGCAATTCCGACATAAGTGCTTGTGTGGTAACACTTGATTGGAGGAGGACTTTTTGCGTATTTTCATTACTATAAGAATTATTACTATTTTGTGCCTCTTGTCGAGTCGTTGGCTGTGTGCTTTGGGCATACAGATTCAAAGACAGGGCAATACTGACTATACTCACTGCTACAATCGTCCTTTTTGGTGCTTTTTGCCACATTGCAAAACCTCCCAATGGCATTAAGATAAAAGCTGCATTATGAAACTTTATAAGGAAAATCTCGGCAGTATTCTAACATAAAAAATAAGAATCGTTACTAAATTTATAAAATTATGTTACAATCCCCAAAGAACAGAATCTAAAGGATAAATTATGGAGGAGCATTATGGAAAATCAAATAAGCGCAGCAGCACAACAACCCTTTAGCTATGAAGAACTTAACACCTTTGGCAAAATCGGCTATATCAATTCTTTGGCCTATGAAATGGGCGAGGTGCCCAGTAGTTTTTTGTATAAGAATATTTTAGAGTGCATTGATCTTTACACAAGTCTTGAGGAAAGAGATTTGTGCCAATACTGCGCAATCGTCGTGCCAATGGCGATTGATGAAGTGTATTTGAGCAAATTTAGCCAAAAACTTTTGGATTATGTGCATAGGGGCGGGATTTTAGTGAGTTTTGCGAGCAACTTCACGCACTTCTTGCCTTATAATAGCGGCTACATTCAGAGTAAGACGCCCATCAAGGATAGAGAGATTAGACTAGAATCCCATATGATTTTTGAAGGTGTGCGGGAATATGATATAAATTTTCGGCGCGGAGTGAAGGGGTTTTTTAATCGCGGATATTTTGATATGAGCGTGTTTCCTAAAGAGCATAAGCTAGAGATTATTTTGCGCGATAGCGATGGGCAGTGCGTGGGCTATATCGATAGAGATTCTAGTAATGGCACGATTTTGGCCACAGCTGGGGCTGATTTGCTAAACTTTGGACTTTTTGACAACACGACAGCAAGGAGAATGGGCATCAACCTAATGGCGTGGATACACCAAGAATTACTAAGACAAGAATCTAACCAAAACCAAACCAACAAGCCAAAACCTCCGCTCAAAGCGCGTAAAGATTTTGTCTTTACCACAACTGCCCCAAACCCTAGAAAATCTCCACTAAAAAATGCCATTATCACAGGTGGCGCGTCCTTTCATCATTATTTTTTTCAAAACAAAAACAAAAAATACGAGAACTTTTTTCATCATAGAATCTATTTTTTAGACATAGATAAGGTGGATTTTGGCGAGTTTGATTACATCGTGTTGGCCTCACGACTGAATGCCGAGTATCTTATGCCTCATAAACAAAAGTTTTTGTCGTATTTAGAATCTGGAGGGCATATTATCTCTTTTGGCGAGGTTACTAAGCAATACTTACCAAATATTCTTTGGCAAGAATATCCTGTAAATTTTTGGTGGTGGCTTATACCCGGGGCAGACACGCCGCTTTATATCCAAGAAAATGGCAAGCAGCTTTTTAGCAAAATGAATGTAGATGCAGCAAAGTGGCATTACCATGGTGCCTTTTATCCCCCCAAAAACTCCCAAAAAATTCTCACAAACGAGCTTGATGAGTGCATTATCTACAAAGACACGACTTTTAGGGGCAATCTCTATGTCACATCTTTAGATCCGGATTTTCACTTAGGACAGGGCTTTATGCCTAAGACGGAAGGGTTTTTTGACAATTTTATGGAATGGGCGGAGCTAGATATGCGCGTTTCTTTTAAAGAGCCTTGTGAGGCATAAAAGAGAATCTAAAGAGTTGCTATGAGGTGTAATGATGCTTACTAACATAGATTGTAGAGCACTAAGCGCAGTGTGTTGGCAAAATGCTCTAAAAATTTTGCTTGTCTGTGCGTTGTTTGGCAAGGTGCTTAGCGCGGAGTTTCCATTAGAAATTGTGGATAATAGTGGCACAAAAGTGCTTTTGCCAAAGAGCCCTGAGCGGATTGTCGTTGGCGGGGGTATGTGGCCACTGCCATCATTGGTGGTTATGCTAGATTCTAGCGCTAAGAGGCTTGTGTATATCCCTAGGGCAAGTGCAAATGCCCTAAAATCCTCATTTTTGCTAGATTTTTACCCAGAGATTGCCCAAATACCAGCGGGCAATAGCGAAAATATCGAAGAACTTTTGGGCCTAAAGCCAGATTTGTTTGTCTGCCATAGTGCCAATACCAAGCTCTGTGAATCTATGCGCAGGACAAAAATCCCTACAATTGCCTTAAGCGTGAGCAAATGGGAATACGATTCTTCTAGGACTTTGCAGGGTTGGCTAGAGATTTTTGCCCCCATTTTAAATGCCGAGCAAAAAGCAGCCAAGATTCTGCAATGGGTTAGCGATACGCAAGAATTTGTCAAATCTCTACCGCAGCCGCTTAATGCTCCGCGAGTGGTTATTTTGCATCGCTTTGATAATGAAAGACATTTTAGTGTCGGAGGGCTTTTTGCAAACTATCTTTTGCAACACAGCGGGGCAAGGAATGCAATCAGTCAAAAAAATATCCAAAATGTCACTCTAGAGGAGCTTTATGCCATCAATCCAGAGATTATTTATCTCAATCACTTCAACGACAAACTGCCAAAGGATATTTTAGAATCTAAGCTTTGGCAACCACTCAATGCGGTGCAAAATAAACGTGTGTATAAATTCCCCCTTGGCTCATACAGGGCTTTTGCACCTAGCGTGGATTTGCCCATTTTGCTTTTGTGGCTACAAGCACGGCATTATCCACATAGGGATTTTCAGCTAAGAGAAAAAATAAGCGCGTATTATAAAGAAGTCTTTGATCTCACGCTCTCAAATGCCCAAATAGAGAAAATCCTAAATCCCACAGCCCAAGCCGGTGCGCTAGAATAAAACCAACAGATAAAGCCAACAAAGGTAATTTATAAATCAATTTATGGAAGCAACAAGAGATTATAAGCGTTGATAAAATTTTTATTAAGGGCTTAAGTAAGTCCTTAGACCATAGTAGGCTCACCACCCTTTAAGGGTATCTGTGCTATACTTTTTGACATTTTATAACTTAAAAAGGAGTGCGTAATGCAAAAATCTTATCTCAAGCAATTCCCAGATAGCAATGGCTATTTTGGCAAGTTTGGCGGGAGTTTCGTGCCAGAATCTATCGCCAAGGCTATGCAAGAAATCAGCGAGGCGTATGATTTAATCGCGCAAAATAGCGATTTTATCGCCGAGCTGCGCAAAATCCGCAAACACTTCCAAGGACGCCCCACACCCATCTACTTCGCACACAATCTTACACGAGAGCTTGGTGGAGCTGGGATCTACCTCAAACGCGAGGATTTAAACCACACCGGAGCGCACAAGCTCAATCATTGTATGGGCGAGGCACTTTTGGCAAAATTTATGGGCAAAAAGAAGTTAATCGCCGAGACGGGTGCAGGACAGCATGGCGTGGCTTTAGCCACAGCGGCGGCGTATTTTGGGCTAGAGTGTGAGATCCATATGGGGGAAGTGGATATTGCTAAAGAGCACCCAAATGTCGTGCGTATGAAGATTTTAGGGGCGAAAGTCGTGAGCGTGAGTGCGGGGGCAAAGACGCTCAAAGAAGCGGTGGATTCCGCCTTTGAGGCGTATTTGAGCGATCCGATAAATAGTATGTATGCCATCGGCTCTGTGGTGGGACCACATCCTTTTCCTAAGATGGTGCGGGACTTTCAGGCGGTTGTGGGCTTTGAGGCAAGAGAGCAGTTTTTGGAAATGACTGGCGAGCTGCCTGATATCGTTGCCGCGTGTGTGGGTGGCGGAAGCAATGCTATGGGGATTTTTAGCGGATTTATCGATGATGCAGTGGAGCTCGTGGGCGTGGAGCCTCTAGGGCGTGGGAGCGATCTCGGGGAGCATGCTGCGAGCCTTAGCTATGGGAGTGAGGGCGTGATGCATGGGTTTAATAGCATTATGCTAAAAGATTCTAAGGGCGAGCCTGCGGCGGTGCATAGCGTGGCAAGCGGGCTAGACTACCCTAGCGTGGGACCTGAGCAGGCGTATCTACATAGTATCGGACGCACGCAAGTGGCGGCTATCAGCGATGAGGAGGCGATAGAGGCGTTTTTTGCACTCAGCAAAAAAGAGGGCATTATCCCCGCTATTGAATCTAGCCACGCTCTAGCCTATGCACTCAAAATCGCCCCTAAGCTAAAGGGTAAAAAGATTCTCGTCAATCTAAGCGGGCGGGGCGATAAGGATATTGATTTTGTGGTTCAAAATTTTGGGTATGGGGAGTGAGGCTATTTGCTGCTCCCACATACGCTTTTTAAGTGGAAGCCGATTGACACCAGCAGGGGGAGCGAGTAGATTCTATCCAGCGCGATAGAATCTATGGGGACTTTAAGAGGCCTTAGCGCTACTTATCAACAATCTTACTTCTTTAGCTCTCTTAGCGCAGCTTTCAGAGCCAAGGACGCTATGCACGCAATACCGACAAAAATCACACCAAATACGATATATTCCATAAAACCTCCTTTGTTATTCTATTTTTCCTATCTCTTTACATTTTTTGTCTATTGCCTTGTTGATAAAAAATGCAATGACGACACAAAAACACAGGAGCACCAAGGCACCGATGGTAAGCCAAGCCTCCACTTTTTGGTAATTTGTAATGCTCCATCCAGCTATGGCAAGGAATGTCGCTACCAAGATTCCAAGCCAAAAACGCAACATTGTGAGCCGTTCCTTGAGTTCATCTATCTTTGCCATAGCACAATCATAGCATAAGTTGTGGATTTTCTTACTAATTTTGTGTTGCTCTAGGCTTTATTTTTTGATTTTTTTTATTTATGTATTGCTTTTCTTAAAAGAGATAAATCCCCCATTTTAGCCACTTTTATGCCCTCTTTGAAAAGAGCGATTTTCATAAATCTTTTATGTCATTGTGTGATTATAGAATCCATTGTTTTAGCGCACACATTGGTTTTGTGCAAGTCGCCAATCCCACACACACGCACAATAATCTCTTCACACCCCATTGGCAGCCACTCTGCCTGTAACCTACCTCAACACCCAAAGCGTGCAATCTATCCCCAAACCCCACAAGCTAGATTCTATGCTTGAGATTGCGCGACATCTCTCTAGTGCGATGGATTATGTGCGCATAGATTTTTACTACATTGAGACACAAAACATCTCGCAAATCTACCTCGGCGAGCTTACTCTTACCCCAAATGGTGGAAGTGCGCGTTTTAGCCCAGAGCATTGGGATAGGGAGTTTGGGAAATTATGGAATCTAGCTCATACCGATATCAAAGCAAATAACAACCTCAAAATATAGAATCTCACATACAAAGATTTGCAATGCGACACTCTAGCACGACGATATTTTTCCTCTGTCTTGGGTGCATCATCGGGTGGGGAGTGTTCGTGCTGCCTCATACCCTCTTTTTGCCACAAATTGGGCTATTAAACTCCCTTATAGGTTTAAGCCTAGGGGCGATACTTATAGGAGTTATTGCTAAGGATTATATGTTTTTGTTGGCGAGATTCCCACAGGTTGGAGGAGAGTTTCTCTTTACACTGCGTATCCTTGGGAGGACACACGCCTTTATCTGTGGATGGTTTTTAAGCCTTGCGTATTTGTGCATTATCCCGCTTAATGCCACTGCTCTGCCTCTGCTTGCCCACGCCTTTGGGCTAGAGCCACGCATCGCGCTATATAGTGTAGATTCACACCAAGTCTATGCCGAGGATATTGCCCTAAGCCTCGTAGCTATATTGGTAGCTTGCGTGGCAAATCTCTGCGGTATCCGCTATGTGTTTGCGTTACAAAAAGCCCTCATAATCCTTCTGGTGGGCAGTGTGTGCTTCTTTTTTCTCGCGATGAGCTTTAGTGCGCAATCTTTAGCAAACCTTTTAGGCTATGTGGATTCTCAAAGCCTTAGTATCGCGGGTATCTTAGCGATTATCGCTCTAGCACCTTGGCTGTATGTGGGCTTTGATTGTGGTGTGCAGATTATCCAAGATGTGCGTAATAATCCGCGTAAAATCACACTTTTTACGATAGGAGCTATCATAGCAGGGTTTTTGCTCTATGCCTTTGTCCTTATCTTTAGTGCTTATGGCGTGCCTTATGAGGCATTGCGTGCTAGTGATATTTCCTTTTGGGCGAGCTTAGAGAGTGTGCGTGGGTATTTTGGGGTATTTGGTGGTGTTGTGCTTGCTTTTGGGGTGTTTGGGGCGATTGCTAGTGGTATCAATGGCTTTTTTATCACGACTACCAAAGTCCTCTATGCGATGAGCTTGCATAGAATCTTCCCCGCCACGATGTGTGCAAAAAATCGCTTTGGCATTCCCCATAAAATCGTATGTTTTGTGGGTTTAGTCTCTTGTGTCTTGCCATTTTTTGGGAGGCAGGGGCTGCTGTATGTCGTGGATATGTCAAGCGTGGGGATTGTCGTGGCGTTTTTGTATGTGAGCGTGATAGCCTCTATCGTGAAACGGCGAGAATCTAAGCGCGTAAGCCTTCTATCTATGCTTAATATTCTCATTAGTAGCGTGTTTTTTGCACTACTCCTTTTACCCTTTTCTCCCGCAGTGCTTAAAGCTCCATCACTGATAGCCTTAGGGATATGGGGTGCGTGCGGGGTGTTGTTTTATCGATTGGCTATCCAAAATAATAAGAATCCCTAAGGGCAAGTTATCACAAAATCATTTCATTTTTAACTATTTTGTGCTATAACCTCAACTCATTCGTTGGTGCGTCCTTGTCGCACCGCTTCTTTTAGTCTCTCATCAAATAAATCCAAACAATCCTCCAAAAACATCTCTATCTTTTCAGGCATCACGCCAAAAAAATTTTAGAGCAGGGAAGCCGATTCACGCCAGTAGGGGGGCACGCGTAGATTCTATCCAGCGCGATAAAATCTATGGGGATTTGTGGAGATTCTAGTATCGGGGCGAGCCCTAGCAATTTATTTTTCTGAAAACTCAATGGCGGTTTTCACACCAAGATAGAGGATTGCCAAAATCCCTACAAATGCTATTCCAAAGATGATATATTCCATAGTCCTCTCCTTATTCTCTACCGATTTCTTTAATCTTTGCATTAATCTTTTTGCTAAGAAAATATATAGCAAAAAGCGCAAGCACGGCGACTACACCCGCACCTACAAGCACAAAAGTCTCTGCTTTTTGATAGTTTGTAACACCCCAGCCAATCACAGCCAAAAAGGTAGCGACAAATATCCCAAGCCAAAACTTCAAAAGCCCTAATTGTTCCTTGAGTTCATCTATCTTTGCCATAGCACAATCATAGCATAAGTTGTGGATTTTCTTACTAATTTTGTGTTGCTCTAGGCTTTATTTTTTGATTTCCCCATTTTAGCCACTTTTATGCCCTCTTTGAAAAGAGCGATTTTCATAAATCTTTGCCACGCAATCTAGGCCCAAATCTCCCCCAAAATTTGCCCCAAACTCCCCCACAAAATCTAGCCCACAATCTCCCCCAAAATACCACACACAATTCCCCACCTTTCAAAGTCCCTGATGATTACAAAATCAATCAATGTCATGAACAAATGCTTTTTATCGAAGTGGATTCTCATCGATTTTGCGCAAATCACACTCGCGCCATGTTTGATGAAAATTTTTCTAAACTACCATTTCAATTCAGCGCTGCAAACCTGCCCCTTACAAAAAATGTAGAAAAACCACACAATCTCGCAGCACTTTTGGAAGTTGCTAAGACACTTGCTAAGCCATTAAATTATGTGCGCGTAGATGTCTATAGCACAAATAACAGAATCTATGTGGGAGAGCTGACATTCACGCCAGCAGGGGGCACGAGTAGATTCTATCCAGCGCGATACGACAGAATCTATGGGGATTTATGGAGGCTTTAGTAAGCCATAGCGCAGCCATTTCCTAATAATCTCACTTCCTTAGCGGTTTTTAGAGTCAAAGACGCAATGCACGCAATACTGACAAAAATCACGCCAAATACTCTAATCTCTTTTCTCACTAACTTTTCCACTCTGTCGCTAAAACCACTCCGTTTTACACATTTTATGTTATAATATCCGCTCATTCGTTGGTGGCTCCTTGTGCCACCGCTATGTATCTCCTAATATCTCTATCAAACAAATCCAAGCAATCGTCTAAAAACACCTCGATTTTATCAGGCATCACACCAAAATAAAAATCCCTATCGTTTATTTTGATGATAGTTGTGATTCTAGGCGCACTTATAGGGAGCTTACGCCCATCTCTATCACGCGTGAAAATCTCGCGTGTTTTTAGGAGATTTTCACAATGAAAACAACGATTTCTAATCGTATGAATGCAGCTTAGTATCATCTCTGATTTGTGTGTATCGCGCAAAAATCGCTTTTTGCCATTGTGATAGAATCTGTCTTTATTAAGCGAGCTATATCGCGTAGGCTCAAAGGGCTTAAGCACTACAAAAATGTCCTTATAGAGTTTGTGCTTTGTCGCCATTTTGTGCCAAAAGCCCAGATTCTGTCGCGAGAGTAGTTGGTGATTATCTAGCCCCCTGCCTCTGTGCTCTGCCTCACTCTCCTCCTCCAGCCAACGCACGCCAAGCCTCTCAATAAGCAGAGTGTTGATTGTGTTGCGGATACAAATCTCTAGGGCACTAAGTTTGGTGGCTATCTTGCCTATTAGGACGAGGTTTTTAAAATGCTGATGCGTGTTTGGATAGCTTTGTAGTCGCTGTGTCGAAAAGAGATTCTTTATGCTTTCAGAGCAATCTAGTGCGTTGTTTGCGGGTTTAGAATCTAGCATTGTGAATCCTTGGTGTTTTGTGGGATATTGTAGCAGGTTATGGGCATTTTGCTTTCTGATTTTATGAGGAATGCTTTTTTTGACGCTGAAGTGTCTCTATCGCAGGATTTATAAATGCCCACTTATAAAGCAGTGCAAAATCCCCCATTTTAGCCACTTTTATGCCCTCTTTGAAAAGAGCGATTTTCATAAATCTTTGCCACGCAATCTAGGCCCAAATGACTCACAAGCTTTAT